>DATBVZ010000528.1:0-18927 GCA_036515095.1 Cyclobacteriaceae bacterium
CGTCCCGGTATCCTCCTTTGACCAGATGCTCCAGGGCCGTGCGGCGGGTGTGATGGTGTCGTCAAATTCCGGACAGCCGGGCACGCCGGCCTTTGTGCGCATACGCGGAATCAGTTCCGCAAGTAGTGTGGCACCCCTTTACATTATGGACGGCGTCCCAATCTCCGCAGGTGATTTTGCCGCCATGAACCCCAATGATATTGCATCGGTGAATATTCTTAAGGATGCCTCCTCTTCCTCCATATACGGGACCCGCGGTGCAAATGGAGTGATTGTTATTACCACAAAGCGTGGTGCAACCGGCCTGAAAATGCATTACAACTTCCAGTATGGTATGACCACACGCACGAACACCGTGTTCGATATGATGACTACCAGCCAGAAGATCCAGTTTGAACGGACTATGGCGGAGTTCGATTTGTATCAGGGCGACGTAGGCAGGATATTGGAAGATGGCAGTCTTTCGTCCGGCGAGAAGGAACAACGCATAGCCGAGCTGGCAAGGATCAGCACCGACTGGACAGACGTATTTTTCAGGACGGGAAGGACCCAGAGCCATGAGATCAATGCCTCCGGTGGTTCGGAGCGATCCCATTATTTCCTCAGCGCAAACTACCGGACGGAAGAAGGGATCATCACAGAGTCTGATCTGGACCGGTATTCCCTGCGATTCAATTTTGATCAGGATGCCACGGACAAATTCAGTTTTGGCATCAGCAATTCCATCGGTTATACACAAACAAATTTCCTGCCTACGGAGACAGGGAATAACATCAATAACCCTGTCCTCTATGCATTTATTGCAAATCCCTATACGCGGGTCAGGAATCCGAACACCGCTGAGTTTGAAGAAGGGCCCACGGGGTTTAACCTCGTTGAACAAATGGAGCAAAGCTACAACAGGCAGGAACAGATGAAAATCGTTTCCGGGGCCTACCTGCGTTACGAATTCATGCCCGGTCTTATCGCCAAAACTAACTGGGGACTGGATTTCAGCCAGACTGTTGATGATTTCAGGATTAATGCGGGAGCGCCCAACCAGGGTGGAATAAATGGCGAGCAGGGAACGCTTACCAGGGCGTATGGCCGGTTTGCCTCGGTCATCGGAACGACTTCGCTGCAATATTCCTCCAGCTTTCGCGAGAATCATAGCTTCAAGATCCTTGTAGCGCAGGAACTGATTCGTGCAAACAGCACCGGCTTTAGCTTTAATGGTTATGGCCTGAACGATAAACTGGGTTCAGCCGCATCCATCACCCAGGGAACGCCTAATAATAATTTCATCGCTGAAGTAGGCGGATTCAACACGGACAATGCGCTGTTATCCTACTTTCTTGACGGGTTGTACGCTTACAAGGATCGGTTTACCGTGAGCTTCAACGTAAGACGGGACGGCTCCTCACGGTTTGGCAAGAGTAAGCGCTACGCCAACTTTTATTCCGTAGGCGCCTCATGGAATCTGATGTCGGAGGAATTCATCCAGCAGATTCAACTGATCAATGACCTGAAACTGAGGGTCAGCTACGGAACCCAGGGGAGGCAAACGGGCATAAGTGACTTTCAGTCGCTCGCACTGTACGGCTCAGGCTTTAACTATGCCGGCCAGCAGGGGATAGCGCCGATTCAACCGGAGAACCCCGGTCTGCAATGGGAACAAAAGGCTTCGTTTGACGTGGGGATCGATTTCAAAATACTGGACAACAGGATTGGTGGCACCATCGATTTCTATAACAACCTGACTACTGAAATGTTTGTCAGTACGCCCCTCTCCCGCACTTCAGGTTTTACGTCGCTGGATATCAACGGCGGCGAAATGCGGAACCGGGGCTTTGAATTTAGTTTAAACACACAAAATATTGTAACTCCGGACTTTACCTGGTCTACCGATCTCAATATCACCTTTAATGACAACGAGGTTCTGAAATTGACATTCGAAAATGACGCAACCCGGGAAACAGGTTTCAGTGAAGGGCTGCCCATAGGCACATTTGTCATGGTGGAATGGGCTGGCGTGAATCCTGCGAACGGTGATCCGCTCTACCGGGATAAGAATGGCAATGTAACGAACATCTATAATGCCGATGACGCGGTAACAAAGTTTGGTACCTGGGATCCGCCGCGGTTTGGCGGCATAACCAACATATTTAATTATAAGGGCATTGAACTGTCGGTCTTCTTTTCCTTTCAGCACGGCAACGTGTTGCTGAACAATCAACGATTCTTCAACAACAACCCGCTGAATTTCGGCCAGTTTAATCAATCCGTGGAGCAACTTCGGGCATGGAAGCAACCTGGAGATATCACCAATATACCCCGGGTGACTGCTCAACGCGAGTTTTCCAGTCAGGACCTTGAAGATGCCTCGTTCGTTCGCCTTCGGAATGTGAGCCTGGCTTATTTCCTTCCGCCGAAGGTGGTTAGCCGTGCGAAGCTTTCTTCATTGAAAGTATATTTTCAGGCGCAAAACCTGTACACCATAACCGAATACTCCGGCTTTGATCCTGAGCAAAGCGGAAGCGTCCAGTTGTCGCAGTATCCCGTACCGCGGGTATTTACAGTTGGGGTTGATGTTGGATTTTAACAAGGAGCAGATATGAAGATTAACCGGATATTCATTCTTTGTTTCGTTCTTGTCGCGAGCTCGTGCAACGACTTTCTGGAATTAACGCCGACGGATGTGCTTACGGACGAGAATGCGCTGGAAAGCCTGGACGATTTCAGGCAGGCACTCATCGGTTGTTACAGCGGCCTGACGTCCGGTGCGTATTATGGTGGGACCTATATTGTCGCCGCTGACAGAATGAGCGATGACCTCCGTCGTTCATCCGAGAATTTGGGTGAAGGTGTGCAGATGCATAGTTATACATTTAATGCAAGCACCACCGAACCGGCAGCAATATGGACACAATTGTATTCAGTGATCAACCGCGCAAATATTGTTATCAATAATATCGATGATGTCGAGGGTTCGCCGGCCGCAAAAAATTCGTTTAAAGGACAGGCCCTGTTCCTTCGTGCACTTGCTCATTTTGATCTTGTCCGGTATTTCTCCGAACCGCATGACGCAAGCGCCGATGCCAGCCATCCCGGTGTACCTGTCATGCTCGAGTCGATAATCAGCCAGCCGGCGAGGAACACCGTGGCGGAAGTGTACGCCCGGGTGATACAGGACTTGCTTGACGCCCGCGGTATGATGGTGGAGACAGGTATCGGACCGGCACAGGCGACACCGCTCATCGCCACAGCCTTGCTCGCCCGCGTATCGTTGTACAGCCGGGACTGGGAGGCGGCAAAGGAGTATGCCACTGAAGTAATAGGCTCGGGCAACTGGACCCTTGCTAGCGGCGACACCTACCGGAATATCTGGACATCCGCTGAACTGAACAATGAAGTAATATTCAAATTGATCATGCTTCAGAACAATGCCGCCATCGGGCAGAACTACTGGAGTCAAAGCAACGACATTGTTTCATTCAATCCGACTCAGGATCTGATCGGTTTGTACGATCAGGATAATGATGTCCGGTTTAAGTCATTCGTGGGCATTCGCCAGCCTGCCGATGCAGACAACGTGGTAACAAAATACAGGGGAGCACCCCTGGACTATCCCCTGGATCAAAAACCGCCTATTGATGGCTTGGCCGACATAAAGATCCTGAGGCTCTCAGAAATGTACCTGGTCCGCGCCGAAGCGAATTTTGAATTGCAGGATCCAACCGGCGCGCGGAACGACCTCAATAATATCCGGGTTGCCCGCATCGCCGGGTTTAATCCGCAGACAGACGGGAATGAGTCAGGAGCGGCGCTCGAAAATGCCATCCTCACCGAACGAAGAAGAGAATTTGCTTTTGAAGGCCAACGGTGGCACGACCTGAAGCGCAAGGGACTGGCAATCCAGCGGGGCGCCGACTGTTCGGCTACGCAATGTGAATTGGAAGCCGGAGACTACCGCTATACGCTACCTATACCACAAGGTGAGTTTTCCGGCAACGAAAATATGGTTCAGAATTCCGGATACGATGCGAATTGAGGGACCGGCTATGAGAATTGTCAATATGAACAGATTTGTCATTACAGGATTGGTGGTAGTCGCGGTATCGTGCAGTACCTACGAACCTCCCTACTATGAAGGGCCTGAGTTTGTGAACTTCGAAGCCCGCGAGACAAGTATCCGCGAAAGTGACGGAGCAGCAAAAATCAAGGTGAATATCGGCGGTGCCAGAACACTGGGACCCATAGCTGTCCAGTACACGGTGAAGCCAAACGACAATGCAGTCGCCCTGTATACCATAGAAAATGAAGGTTCCCTCACCATACCCGGCGGTGAGAGCTTTGCTGAAATTGAGATCACACCGGTAGACAATGCCATTGCAGATGGCGAGAAGATCGTAGAGTTGACTATTATTTCACTGAACAATGTTAACTACACCATCGGATTTCCAGGGCCCGAGACCTTGAATGCGACTATAGCAGTGAAGATCATTGACGACGACTGTCCGCTTGACCGGAGTTTCATAACCGGAACGATCGTGGAGACCAGCGACGACATTGTTGAGGAGGGTGAAGATCCCGAGGAAACTCCGCCCCAATTCAATACCGTAAATATTTCCGAGGATCCCAATGACAGCAAAGGAATCATTATTGCCGATTTCTGGGGTCTAAGCGGATCCACATTGAACCTTCGGCTTGATGCCTGCCCGCAGGAGGTTACTATATCCGGCCACAACATCATCTATAATGACCCGCAGGAGGGCCCGCTGGAAGTGACCCCAACGGGTTCCGGAACGTTCGACGCCGCTTCGAATATACTTACCCTGGAGTTGGAGCTTGAGGTCAGGCTGGGCACGTTCGGCAAATTGAAATTCACCTATAAAAAGTAAACACTAAGAGGTTTGGATCGGGTTGGCATGAAGGCAGTTTTTCCCAGTAAATTTTGGTTGTTGGCCATCATTCTGTTTTGGGTTGTCGATCCGGCCTGTTCCCAAAACCTGCAGCCTTACCGTTCGCTCAGTACAATTGCCACAGATCGGACTGACTATAACATGTCGCAATTGGAAAGAGCAAAGGCCTACGCGGTAGCGCATAATGTTCCTATGTCCTTCCGGGATAGTAAAGGCAATTATGTTTACCTGATTGGCGTGGATGAATTCGGCCTGCCGGTATACCGGACGACGTTTAACGCCGGGGGCGCGATCACAACCGGTGTAACGGCGCTCCGAACCGGTGGACCCCTGGGCCTGAACCTGGAGGGTGAAGGAATGGTGGTGGGGATCTGGGACAACTCCCTGGTTAAGGACCATGCCGAATTTGCCGACCGATTGTTGTCACGTCAGGGTACGGAGTTGTCTGATCACACCACCCACGTCACGGGTACGTTGATCGCCGGTGGACTGGACCCTGCGGCAAAAGGTATGGCACCAGCGGCGGAGGCATCGGTGTGGGACTTTATCAACGACGATGCAGAAATGGCATCATTGGCCAAGCCTGACCAGACTTCGCTTTTGTTCTCAAATCATTCGTATGGAATTGTTCTTGGTTTCCTGCAGGATGCGGACGGTTGGTCCTGGACTGGCAACAGTTCGATAAGCACCAACGAGGACTACCGGTTTGGATTCTACTCGAGCAAGTCGCGGACAATAGATCAAATCGCCTTTAATGCTCCTTATTATACTATAGTATGGGCCGCAGGGAATGACCGCTCTGACAGTGGCGACGGCTCACATCCTGCAGACGGAAACCGGGGTACGGGATACGATTGCATAGGCCCGGAAGGCGTGGCCAAAAACAATATTACCGTAGGGGCTGTGCTGAAAGTGTCCGATTACACCGGCCCGTCAAGCGTTGTCATGAGCAATTTCAGCAGTTGGGGTCCTACGGACGATGGCCGGATCAAACCCGACCTTGTCGGTGCAGGTGTATCCATCTACTCAACCAGCGTGACATCGGGAGCCGACTCCTACATGTTTTCGCAGGGCACCTCAATGGCTGCGCCAAATGTAACCGGATCACTTATGCTCTTGCAGGAATTGTATCGCGATCTTCATGCCGGGAACTTTATGAAGGCCGCGACGCTAAAGGCGCTTGCTATTCACACGGCGAAAGAGGCAGGCCTGAACCCGGGGCCTGACTACAACTTCGGTTGGGGGCTTTTGGACGTCGGCGCCGCCGGCGAAGTGCTGCTGGCACAGGATCAGGAGAGTACCTTGATCCTGGAGAACACGTTGCTGAACAATGAGGCATATGACTTTGATTTTGAACCGCTGAGCAATACCAAGGTGACCGCAACGATCGTGTGGACCGATCCGCCCGGAAGTCCGGTCTCGCCGCAATTGGACCCATCTGAACTGATGCTGGTGAATGACCTGGACATCCGGATCTTCGATGCCGGCGGTACCGAAGTGTTGCCCTGGACGCTGAATCCCGGAAATCCTTCAGGCGCGGCCGTGAAGGGAGATAACATCAGGGACAATGTTGAGAAAATCGAATTTGACCTGCCTGAGCCGAGATTGTATACCTTGCGGGTCAGTCACAAAGGCCAGTTGCAGAACAACCGGCAGGATTATTCCCTTATCCTGACCTTTACGCCTTCCAACGATCCGAAGACAGCGTATTACTGGATCGGCAACTCGGGGAACTGGAATGATCCCTCGAACTGGTCGCTTACCAGCGGGGGCCCTCCTGTTAATCAGGTGCCGGATAACAATGGACGAGTCGTGGTTGACGAGAATTCATTTTCCGCAGCGGGCCAGATTATCTCACTGACCACCGACGTTTCCTGCGCATCGCTCACCTGGCTTGCGAAGTCATCCGCCGACCTGTCACTGAATAATCATACCCTGAGTATTGACGGGAATTTTGTTGTTTCGTCAAGTGCGTTCTCTACGGGGACTGCTGGGCAAATAGAATTGCTGGGTGTTTCCTCGGCACAAAACCAGTTGAATCTTAATGACAATGATCTTTCAAATGCAGGCATTTACATCAACAGCGCCACCGGAGCGACGTGGACGGTTAACGGAAAGATAAATGCCGGAGCAATCGTTGTTCAACAGGGCGGATTGGTAGCACGAGGTACCACGATGAAGCTTCAGAAATTCAATGCCGTTGCGGGAGGCACCAGGGAAATTGACGTAAGCAATACGACCATCAGCGGCTTGTCAGAATCGATCCTCGATGGCGCGAACCTCACCTTGCAAACTGAAGGGACTGTAATGACCCTGATCAATTCAGGCCTGGCAACGATCGATTGGAGCGGAATTGATTTTAATGGAACCCTCAGTACACAAGGTTCCACGGTAATCTTGTCAGGGGGCGCTTCCATTGAAAGCCTTAACGTTGCCGGGAGCATCACGCTGAATGATAATAACACGTTCAATCGGTTCACCGCCGACGCAGGATCATCAATTTCGTTACAGGATGGCACCTCGCAGAATCTTACCAGTGATCTGGTGTTGAATGCTGAGTCGGGCAACCGCATTGCAATAAGCTCTGCAGGGCCCGGCATTGCTCAATTGAATTTCGACGGGCATTTCAAACGATGCTTCGATTATCTGGATGTCAATGATGTGGGCGTCAGCGGTGATGTTGTGATCAGCGCCGGAGTCAACAGTACGCTGGCCAATGCGACGAATTGGACACCGGGCGGTTGTAGCGAGGCTTTGTTTGCAGACTTCAGCTTCAAGTTCAACTGCGAAGGATCCTTAACCGAATTTACGGATGCCAGTGATGGAGATATTACCTCGTGGACCTGGGATTTCGGTGACCCCGGATCCGGGGCAAACTCTTCAACCATTCAAGATCCCTTTCACACATATAACAGTACGGATACCTTTACAGCAACGGTTACTGTCTCCGATGGAAGTCAGTCCGTGAGCTACAGCAAGGAAATCAGTGTCATGAGCAACAATCTTCCTGAAAATCGTGTGATCATTGCCAACGAAAAGCTATTCAGCGAGTTGACGGCGGAATTCTACCAGTGGTTCAAGGACGGGGAGGTTCTGGAAAATGAAACGGGCAGATCATTCGAATATAACGGTGACCCCGGAGGCTACTTTGTTGTGATCAAAAATAACACATGCAACCTTCCCTCCTCACTTTTCCTGATAACTGCGGTTGAGCCCGATGACCCTGTTTCAGCTGTTAGGGTTTATCCCAATCCGGCAGCATCGGATTTAACCATTGAAGTGCCTGCCAGGAATCTGCCGGCCTCAGTGACTATCATCAACCCGCTGGGTCAGACCGTCGATACGTACGTTTTGCAGGAACAGAAATCAATCGTTGAGACGGAGGATCTTCAGAATGGAGTTTACGTCATTGACATCTCTTCTTCGGGCAGCACAATCAGAAAAAAGATAGTTATTCAGCATTAAGCACATGTTGATGCAATGCCGGCGTGAAAGAAGGACAACAGCAACCGGAGTGTGGTAACACCCCGTGAATCACGCCCAGCCGGGGGCGCCGTGGTCATCCTGAACAAATACCCTGTTAACTCGTATATTTGCGCCATATTTCCCGGCATATGGTACATGTAAGTCGTAAGGAACACTTCAACGCCGCGCATAAATTGTACAACCCTTCCTGGACCCCGGAGAAGAACCAGGAAGTATTCGGTCCTTGTGCCAATGAGAACTGGCACGGACATAACTTCGATCTCATCGTTACGATAAAGGGAAATCCTGATCCTGAAACAGGGTTTGTGATTGACCTGAAGAGACTGAGCGGATTGATACGCCGTGAGGTGACTGACAAGCTGGACCATAAGAACCTGAATCTGGATGTTGACTTCATGCGCGGCAAGCTTGCCAGTTGTGAAAACCTTATCGTGGAGATATGGAAAATACTGGAGCGGAGCCTGCCGGAAATCACATCGGCCGGAACTCTTCACTCGATTCGCCTGTATGAAACTCCCCGTAATTATGTTGAATATTTTGGTGAATAGGTACGATCAGCTGGCCATTGCCTGTTAAGCATGCGCTATTACATCATTGCAGGTGAACGATCCGGCGACCTCCACGGAGGGAACCTTGCAAAAGCCCTCAGAAAGTACGATCCGAAAGCCGTTTTCCGTGGTTTTGGCGGCGAATATATGGACGAAGCGGGTGTTGAACTTGCCGTTCATTACGGCGAGATGGCCTTTATGGGGATGGCCGAATTGCTGGCGAACCTCCGAAAGATCTCGCGATACATACGGAAGTGTAAACGGGATATCCACCAATACAAACCGGATGTTATTATTCTGATTGACTACGGCGGTTTCAACCGGCGAATAGCCAGGTATGCCCGCAAACAGGGGTTCAGGGTTTTCTATTACATCCCTCCAAAGGTGTGGGCCTGGTATCAAGGCAGAGCCTGGGAGATAAAGGCGAATGTAGACCGGCTTTTTGTCATCCTCCCGTTTGAAAAAGAATTCTATAAGAGGTTCGACTGGGATGTGGATTACGTCGGCAATCCTGTGCTGGATGCAGTCAGGGCGCATCAGCCGGACGAGGCATTTCTTGAACGGGAAAACCTCGTCGGAGAGAAGCCTATTGTAGCGTTGCTTCCGGGCAGCAGGAGGCAGGAACTTGAACTGATAATTCCTGCGATGGCCGATGTTGCCAGAAAGAATCCGATGTACCGGTTTGTGGTGGCTTCTATCGATAATCTGAATCCGGCACTATACGCCGACCTGCGCGCGCTTACCAATGTCAGTTTTGTCAATAACAAGACGTACGATCTCCTTCTGCATTCGAGGGCCGCAGTGGTCACTTCAGGAACGGCCACATTGGAGACGGCCCTCTTTCATGTGCCCCAGGTCGTGGTGTATCGGGCGAGTTTCGTATCGTACCTGCTGGCGAAGATGGTTATTAAGGTCCCTTACATATCGCTGGTCAACCTTATCGCCGGCAGGGAGGTCGTCAAAGAACTCATCCAGGGCGAGGCCAATGAAAGCGCGATATCGTCGGAGTTAAGCAGGCTTATCGATGGTGACCGGAGGCAAGTCGTAAAGGAAGGCTACCGTGAGATTGTACGTCTTCTGGATACGGGTAGCTCAGCTTCTGAAAATGCAGCAAAGCTGATGGTGTACTACATGAGCCAGTGATACCGGCCCAACTCAGGCGACTTTGAGTTTGCTGTATTGGGATTTATTGAACTTTTCCTCTGCGTAGGCGCGGTTGATTGTCAGCCGGTCAGACGTTTTTTCGGAAGGCAACTCAAACATGGCATCGGTGATAATGGCCTCACAGATGCTGCGCAGGCCCCGTGCGCCCAGTCTGAACTCGATGGCCTTTTCCACAATGAATTCAATGGCACCCTCCTTGAATTCGATTTCGATGTTTTCCATTTCAAACAATTTATGGTATTGCTTTACCAGTGCATTCCTGGGCTCTGTGAGTATCCTTCGCAAAGCTTCCTTGTCCAGGGGGTTGAGGAATGAAACGACGGGCAGCCGGCCGATCAGTTCGGGTATGAGCCCGAAGCTCTTCAGGTCCTGGGCAGAGATGAACTGCAACAGGTTATCTTTATCCATTGCTCCGGGATGATAGCCGTCCTGAACCGTGGCAAATCCCAGTGGCCGGGTGTTAAGCCGGTTGGCTATAATGCGTGAAATGCCCTCAAAAGCGCCTCCGCAAATAAACAGGATGTTTTCTGTGTTTACCGAGATCATCTTCTGATCAGGGTGTTTTCGACCGCCCTGAGGGGGTACGTTGACGGACGTGCCTTCGAGAAGTTTCAGCAAGGCCTGTTGAACGCCTTCCCCGCTGACATCGCGGGTAATGGAGGGATTATCTGATTTCCGGGCGATTTTGTCAATTTCATCAATATATACGATTCCGCGTTCGGCCGCTTCAACGTTGTAGTCGGCAGCCTGCAGCAGACGTGTGAGGATGCTTTCCACGTCTTCGCCAACGTAACCGGCCTCAGTCAATACCGTGGCATCGGCGATGCAAAAGGGAACCTGGAGAAGCCTGGCCAATGTTCTGGCCAGGTAGGTTTTTCCGGTACCCGTATCGCCAACCATGATGATGTTGGATTTCTCAATGATGACATCCGTGTCATTCTTGCGCTGCATCAGGCGCTTATAATGGCTATAAACAGCGACAGAAATGACCTTTTTGGCCTCATCCTGGCCGATTACATATTCGTCCAGGAATTGCTTTATTTCGCGGGGTTTGAGCAGTTTGAAATTCGGTGAAAGTCCCGGCTCATTCTTGCTTTTCTTCTCTTCCTGAAGGATCTGGCTTGCCTGGGTAACGCATTTATCGCAAATATGGGCATGGATACCCGATATCATCAGGTCAACGTCCTTCTTGTTTCGTCCGCAAAAAGAGCAGGTTACCTCAGCCATAAGGGTGTGTTATGTTCCAATGCACTATCAGTAAATGTACGAAATTTTAATGGGTTTGGTTGGGGGTAAAAACAGGCCTGGAATCTATTTCTTACGCTCCAGAACCTCGTCTATCAAGCCATATTCTTTAGCCTCCGCGGCCCTCATCCAGTAATCCCTGTCGGAATCCTTTTCAATTTTCTCGTACTTCTGGCTGCAATGCTTGGACAGGATAGTATACAGATCTTTCTTGACCTCCAGCGTTTGTCTCAATGAGATTTCCATATCCGAAGCCTGGCCCTGCATACCGCTCATAGGCTGGTGGATCATTATCCGCGCATGAGGAAGCCCTGACCTTTTCTTGTTTGTACCGGCACACAGCAATACAGCACTCATCGACGCGGCCAATCCGGTACAAATGGTAGCTACGTCGGGATTGATGTATTGCATTGTATCGTAAATGCCCAGGCCGGCATATACGGAACCGCCAGGGCTGTTAATGTACATAATAACATCCTTCTTGGGATCTGCGGATTCGAGGAACAGGAGCTGGGCAGTTATCACATTGGCTATATAGTCGTCTACAGGGGTTCCCAGGAAAACAATGCGATCGGCCATCAACCTGGAGAATACATCGATTACGGTTGCCCGCATTTGCCTTTCCTCAATAACGTTAGGTGTAAAATTCCAGATACTGGCATTTTCGGACATGAATCGTTGATACCGTTCCAGGCTTGCGCTGCTCATCCCCAGGTGGTGGACAGCATACTTCTTGAATTCATCTTGGTTGTTCATAGTAGATTTCGGAATGAATAACGTTTCTTTTTAGGCTGAATATCGGGCTATTCCCGGCAATCATAGACAACCCGCCACTAAAATCCAACTTCCAGTTAACCGGAAAAGGAAAAAAAAGGTTGCCCTTCCCCTATGTCGCAGCGCAGTCCGTTTTATTTTACCGGCGGCGGGACGGCCCGCTAATGTTCGTGCGTCGCAACAATTTTCTTGAATTCGTCAACGCTTACTTTTTTCTCGGAAATGCTGATGTTTTCCTTAATGTAGTCAATGATCTTTTGGTTACGAAGCTGGTGGAAGAGCCGCATGAAGTTTTGCCCGTCTTCATTGGACAGATAGTTGTCCGCAATACCCTCCAGCCGGTCCTTCATCTGTTCTGCAAAGGCCTGACCGCCAAATTGGGCCACAATCAGTTCCTTGGCTTTGTTGCGAACCTCCTCGGTTTCGACTTTGATGGTATTGTCTTCGGCGATTTTATTTCGGATCAGGTCCCACACCAGGCCACGTTTGTACGAGTCAAACTCCTTATCCAATACGTCATCCGTTACTTTTCCTTCGCCGGAATTCTTCAGCCATGATCGCAGAAAGTCTTCGGGCAGGTTGATCCTGGTATGTTTTATCAGATGATCCTCTATATTGTGTTCCAGGAAGTGGTCGGATTCTCTTTTGTAATTTTC
This sequence comes from Cyclobacteriaceae bacterium, assembly GCA_036515095.1. Lineage (GTDB taxonomy): Bacteria > Bacteroidota > Bacteroidia > Cytophagales > Cyclobacteriaceae > ZC4RG29. Next base: position 12,775 of record DATBVZ010000528.1, read on the forward strand.
AGCGACTGTCTCCCTTACTTTATTGATGAATTCCTCCTCGTTTGTAACACTTTCTTTTCCGAAGACCCGGTCAAACAATTCCTGGCCGGCTTTTGCGTCCTCTATACGGCTCACTGTTGCGACGGTAAACACGAAGGTACCGTTAATGGCCTCAGCTTCCGCTTCAGAAGAAAGTCCCAAAAGGCGCGCCTTCCCGGCTTTATCACTAAAGACCTTGTCAATGTCAAATTCGACCGTGTCGTCTTTTTTTAATCCAATGAATTTTTTCTGCTCTTTCTTGTCTACCAATGATGTGTCAAGGATAGTATACTCACTTTTGAAGTCGCCGTCATTCTGACGGAGGTCGCCGGTCAGGCTATCCCCCGCCCCGCTGGATTCCGGGTAATTCACTTTGCCAAATCGCCTCTTCAAGTCAGCAATAGTCTCATCAACTATCTTATCCTCCACTTCTATTTTATAGGCCTTCACTTTTATTTTGTCGGAGATCTCGTACTTGAAATCGTCAACCATGCCAATCTGGTACTCAAACTCAAAATCCTTCTGGGCATCCCAATCAATGGTTTGCGCCGCGTCCTGATTCGGCAACGGATTCCCCAGAATCCGGATGTTGTTATCCCGGATGTAATCGGAGAGCTTGTGGGACAGCAGGTGGTTGATCTCGTCGACGAGGATGGATTTCCCAAACATGCGCTTTATCACTCCGGTTGGGACTTTTCCCGGACGAAATCCTTTAATGTTGGCCTTTTTGGCGTAGTCCTTAACTTTTTCTTCAACATTGGGTTGATAATCCCCTTCTGTTAATTTAATTTTAATAAGACCTTCTGTGTTGCTTTTTTTGTCTAATGTGATTTCCAAAGCTTACTTCGTTTGAGTGTTGTCAAATAAGTCAAGAACCCTCAATGCCCCGGAAAAGTTGCCGGGCACAGAGGGCTCCGGTGTGCGGATGGAGGGACTCGAACCCCCATGGGTCACCCCGCTAGATCCTAAGTCTAGTGCGTCTACCAATTTCGCCACACCCGCGGTTCTCTTGAGGCAACCCTTACCGGGCCTTTCCACCACCCTTCGGAAAGCCCGTGCCTCGAAAACGGAGGGCAAAGTTATGGATTATTGTCAAATAGAAAAGGTCCTCAGGCGGTTTACCGCGTGTCCGGTCATTCCTGGATTTTGGTGTGCTGAGGCCCGAATAAACGGTTGGCAGAAGGGGACTTTCCGTTTGGTAATTGTGTTAGTATACTAAAGCGTTATGCCAGTACGTCGTCTGAAATTGAGAATACTTAATTAGCGGTTTTTCATGATGGTTATTGACACCGAGCAGGAGAAAAGAGAAATAATAAGCAGATACCGGAGACTACTCAGAAAGGCAAAACCCATCCTGAACGAGGGCGATGCCAAGCTCATCAAGCGGGCTTTTACAATCGCCCTCGAAGCGCACAAAGACATGCGCCGGAAATCCGGCGAACCTTTCATTTTCCATCCCCTGGCCGTCGCACAGATTTGTGTGGAAGAGGTCGGCCTGGGCACTACTTCCATCATTGCCGCCTTGCTCCACGACGTTGTTGAAGATACGGACATAGAACTGGAAGATATTGAGCGGATCTTCGGAGAGAAGGTCACCCGGATCATTGACGGACTGACCAAGATCAGGGGTGTGTTCGAGTATGGTACTTCCCAGCAGGCGGAGAATTTCCGGAAGATGCTGTTCACCCTTTCGGATGATGTGCGGGTGATACTGATAAAGCTTGCCGATCGTCTCCACAACATGCGGACCCTGGTGAGCATGCCCCGGAACAAACAACTCAAGGTCGCTTCGGAAACAATTTATCTTTATGCCCCGCTTGCGCACCGACTGGGTTTGAATGCCATTAAAACCGAACTTGAAGATCTGTACCTCCGCTTTACGGACTTCCAGGTATATACCAGCATCGCCCAGAAAATTGACGCCACCCGCGCGGCAAGGACCAAGCTGATGCGTCAGTTCATGCAGCCGATCAAGGAAGAGTTGGAGCGGCTGAACATTTCCTTTGAGATAACCGGGCGTCCCAAGTCCATATACTCCATTTGGAATAAGATGCGCCGTCAGAACATCCCTTTTGAAGAAGTATATGACCTGTTTGCCATCCGTATCGTCGCGGATACACCCTACGAAAATGAGAAGGCGCTTTGCTGGCAGATCTATTCCATCGTAACGGATTTTTATACACCGAATCCGGATCGCCTCAGGGACTGGATCAGCACACCGAAGTCCAACGGTTATGAATCCCTGCACACCACCGTGATGGCAAAGAACGGGCAATGGGTGGAGGTACAGATCCGGAGCAAGCGCATGGATGATATTGCGGAGAAAGGTTATGCGGCCCACTGGAAGTACAAGGACAGCGGCGCTACGCATGAGTCGAACCTGGAAAAATGGCTTGCCCGTGTCAGGGATCTGCTTGAACAAAACAATCGCTCGGCGCTGGACTTCGTGGACGAATTCAGGGGAAACCTGTTCAGTGAAGAAGTATTCGTATTTACGCCGAAAGGGGAACTCAAGACCCTGCCCTATGGAGCCACCGCGCTCGACTTCGCATTTGAAATTCACACACAGATCGGATCAAAGTGCATCGGTGCCAAAGTCAACAACAAGCTGGTGCCTATCAATTATGTGCTCAAGAACGGAGATCAGATCGAAATACTGACCTCACAAAAGCAGCGTCCAAACACGGACTGGCTCAGGTATGTGGTCACCTCGAAGGCAAAAACCCGGATCAGGGACGCACTGAAGGAGGACAAGAGAAAAACAGCCGATGACGGGAAGGAAGTCATTGTTCGCAAGCTGAAGCAACTGAAGATGGAACCCACCCAGGGCGTTTTGGAGAGCATGCGTGAATTCTTCAGCGCGCCATCAAATGTTGATCTCTACTACCGGGTGGGCAACGGCATTATCACTACCGCCGACATCCGCCGTTTCAAAGACTACAAGCCTTCTGCAAAGAACAGGCCCTCCGTGCCCGCTGCTGAGAGCAGACTGGCGGAACCGGACGTTGACCGGGTAAGGGATCGCTACGGTGATATTTTGTTGGTGGGCGAGGACATGGATGTTGTAGACTACCGCCTGGCCAAGTGCTGTACACCTATTCCAGGCGATGATGTTTTTGGTTTTGTTACTGTAAATGAAGGCATCAAGATCCACCGTACCAATTGTCCCAACGCACCGGAGTTGCTTTCGCAGCACGGCAACCGGGTGGTGAAGGCTCGATGGACTTCGCAGCACGAAGTAGCCTTTCTGACGGGACTGAAGATCCGCGGAACCGACCGTGTAGGACTCATTAATGATGTGTCCAAGGTGATTTCCGAGGAGCTGAAAGTGAATATGAGTTCCATGTCGATGCATACCGATGCGGGTATTTTCGAAGGAGAGATCATGTTGTATGTGAACGATACGCGGCACCTCGAAGAGTTGATCGATAAACTGATGAATGTTGAAGGGGTCGTCAAGGTATCCCGATTTGATTCGGGTTTGATCAAAACCGCTGAAAAATAAGAGGATTGGGAGGATATTGGTGTTGGTTGTGAAAGGATGGATCGATCGAATGATATTCTTCGGGTGACGGCGGCACAACCGACTCAAAAGGGCGTACCGCGCCGGCTTTTAACGGACAAGGGATCCGCTTATGCCGGCAGCAGCTCTGATGAGGAATTTCTAAAATCCCGTCTCAACTTTGTATCCGCGTTCGGGGTTGTTATCTTTACTGGTTAATTCGTGTTTATGGTAAACAGCCCAACCTTATACGAAGAGGTTAAGAAGATATTTACGGCCTACCTGGAGAACAAGGCTTTGCGCAAGACGCCTGAGCGATATGCTATTTTAGAGGAGATCTATTCCAGAAACGGGCATTTTGACGTGGAATCGCTATACATCAGCATGAAGAACAAGAATTACCGGGTAAGCCGGGCAACGGTTTACAACACACTCGACCTGCTGGTGGAATGCGACCTGGTGAGTAAGCACCAATTTGGCAAGAACCTGGCCCAGTACGAGAAATCGTATGGTTACAAGCAGCACGATCATCTGATCTGCACCGATTGTCACAAGGTTATCGAATTTTGCGATCCCCGGATTCAGAATATTCAAAAGACCGCAGAAGAAATTCTTCATTTTAATGTTCTCCATCATTCGCTAATATTGTATGCCTCTTGCACAAAAGAAAAGTGCGAGAACAGGATTTCCGCCTGAGCCAAACGACAATCAGATATGACATTCAACCATGAAATAAGAGATAATGCGCTGATCGTCCGCCTGTCGGGTGATCTTATCGGAGAAGACAACGGTTCCAGCATCCTTCAGGTGGCAGCAGATGCCATTCAGCAATCGGTGTTGGTTGCTATCGTTGATATTTCCGGATTGCGTTACATCAACAGCAGCGGCATTGGTGTGTTGATCACGATTTTGACAAAATTCAGAAATAAGGGGGGAGAGGTCTATTTGCTGAGACCCTCTGAAAGCGTTCAGAAACTTCTGGTTATCACCAAGCTTAATTCTATTTTTCAGATCATTCAGTCGGAAGACGACGTTCTAAAGGACGTGAGAAAGTAAATCAACGTAATGTCAAAGGTAGATGTATTACTGGGCCTTCAATGGGGAGATGAAGGCAAGGGAAAGATCGTGGATGTGTTGGCCCCAAAGTATGATGTTGTCGCCCGGTTTCAGGGCGGGCCAAATGCAGGGCACACGTTGGAGTTTGACGGGATCAAACATGTGCTGCATCAGATCCCTTCAGGAATTTTCAGGGAAGGAACGAAGAACGTAATAGGCAATGGCGTCGTTCTGGACCCGGTCGTTTTCATGGCTGAGATTTCGCGGCTGGCGAAGTTTAATCTCAGGGTAAGGAACAATCTGTTCATTTCGAAAAAAGCTACGCTCATTCTTCCGACGCACAGGCTCCTGGATCAGGCTTACGAGACAGCCAAGGGCGAGAATAAGATCGGATCTACCCTGAAAGGTATTGGGCCTACTTACCAGGATAAGATTGGTCGGCAGGGATTGCGTGTTGGTGATATCCTTTCCGATAATTTCGGGGAGAAATTTCGTGGTTTGTCTGAAGTGCACTTCAAGATTCTGAAGGAGCATGGCCTGGACTTTAACTGGGATGAACTCAAGGACCAGTTTTTGGAATCCGTTGAATTCCTTAAAGGATTTACCCTCATCGAGAGTGAGTATTTTCTTAACCAGGAGTTGAAGTCGGGCTCATCCATTTTAGCTGAAGGCGCTCAGGGTTCGCTCCTGGATATCGACTTTGGAAGCTATCCGTTTGTCACCAGTTCAACGACGGTTACAGCCGGCGCGTGTACGGGATTGGGTGTCGCTCCACGGCACATCGGAGAGGTGTTCGGCATTTTCAAGGCTTACAGTACGCGGGTTGGTAGCGGTCCGTTCCCCACCGAGTTGGTGGATGAAGAGGGAGAACTGATGCGCAGGCAAGGCAACGAATTTGGTTCCACAACAGGTCGCCCGAGGCGTTGCGGCTGGATCGACATTCCGTCGCTGAAGTATTCCATTATGATCAATGGAGTCACGCAGTTGCTGATGATGAAGGCGGATGTGCTCAGCGTCTTTCCGCGGGTAAAGGTGTGTACGAAGTATCAGCTTAAGGACGGTACAGTAACGGACATCATCCCGTATGAGCTGGTCAATGAAAAGATCACGCCTTTGTACGAAGAGCTGAACGGATGGAATCCGTCGGGTGCCGGCATTACGGAAGAAAACATGCCTTCGGGTTTAAGCGAATATATTGAGTTTCTTGAACGGGAGCTGGGTGTACCGATAACCCTGATTTCTACGGGCCCTGATCGCAAACAGACCATTTACCGGCAGCCTTCCGTGGTCTGAAAAATATTTTCTGGCCTCCTTGCATTATGATTTCGTCACCCATACATTTGCACTCCCGTTTCGGGAAGAGGTGCGTCCGGCACACCTGTCTTTGATGTTTATAGATTATGGAATCTCAGGTGAGTCAGGGATCTGACTCAGCAACGTTCTTTGAATGGATGATAATTGATAGCGGACTCCGGAGTTACCGGTTTAAGAGACGGGTAGCGAATCCGGAAGAAGATAAATTTCGAGAGCCACAGGTATCAGACAAGAACAATCTGTGATCGAAACGGAATGCTGGG
>DATBVZ010000529.1:0-6278 GCA_036515095.1 Cyclobacteriaceae bacterium
CTGGACCGCGAGCAATTTCTGAAGTTCAGAATGGCATTACTTCCGTCAAGCGGCTTTCAGTCGCCGCAATACCGTCTGATAGAAATTCAATCCACCGACATGATTAACCTCGTCTCCGAAACCGCAAGGGAGGAGTTGAGAAAGGAATCCGATTTACGACTGCTGCTGGAGAAGGTATACTGGCGAAGCGGGGCCACGGAGCTTGCTTCCGGAAGAAAGACCCTTACCCTCCGGCAATTTGAGGCCAGGTACATGGAAACGTTTCTGAAAAAAGGTGAGTCCTGCAGGGACAAAAACCTCCGCCAAATTTTCCTGACGCGTTTCGCCAATTCAACCCAGAGGGAGGAAATTGTACGCCGCTTGAGGATGTATGATTTATGGGCAAATGTGCAATGGCGGCTCTCGCACTTCAAGGCGGCAGCAAAGTACCTCTTTAAAGATCCGGAAGAGATCCGCGCTACGGGCGGCACCAACTGGATGAAATACCTTCCTCCCCGGTTTCAGCGAATAATTTTTTTTCCTGAATTGTGGAGTGAATCCGAGAAGGCGGACTGGGGCAAGGCAGCCCTGGTAAATTCGGACTCCTGACCCTTAGCTATTACTGGATATTTTGATTAATTTAATTAGTTATAACTAACTGAAAGTGAAGCGGTTTTTACTTTTTTTAGCAACTTTTCTTGCGGCCGTACCTTTCGTGTGCCATTCGCAGGGATTCACGCGCAAGACCTACCACGACGAAGAAAAGAAATACCTTAAAGAGGTCTACCATGTGAAGGATACCATACAGAATGTTTTGGATGGCAGCTATGAATCCTGGTACCTCAATGGCCACCTGGAGTCGAGGGGACAGTTTGTGAACAATGAAACCGCCGGCGTGTGGGAATTCTATTACGAAACAGGCGGACTGAAAATGCGCGGCATCCTGAGGCAGAATGCGAATTACGGCTTGTGGGAATATTTTTATGAGAACGGTCAGAAAAGCATGGATGGAACCATTAATGGACGGTTCCGGGAAGGGGAATGGAAGACGTATTATGAAAATGGTCAATTGAAGGAATTTGGCCAATACAGGAATAATAGGCGCACCGGGTACTGGACGAGCTTTTTCGAGGATGGCATTCGAAGAGGGGAGATTACCTATGAGGATGACTATGGGCGCTACATCGAATACTATCACTCCGGCAAGGTGCTGGGAGAGGGGCCGAAGCGGGGCACACTGAAGGTGGGGCATTGGCGCTTCTTTTCCGAAACCGGCGCTATCGAGAGCGAGGGAGAATTTGAGAATGGCAAGCGTGCGGGGGAGTGGATCATCTATCATCCCAACGGCAAAGTCTCTGCGCGTGGTAATTTCCAGGGAGACCTGACAACGGGCGAGTGGACGTACTATCATGAAGACGGCAGCGTAAGCGCAACAGGGTCATACGAATCCGGCAACAAGAACGGATACTGGAAAACGATGAGCAGTGACGGCACGCTAAAGAGTGAAATCACGTATGAGCGGTGGGTAGGCGAGTACCGGGAATACTATTCCGATGGAAAGCTAAAGGTAAAGGGGTTGATTGAAAATGATCTGCGTGAAGGAAACTGGGAGTTTTTCTTTCCTGATGGCAAGCTCGAGGGCGCCTGTTTGTATGATAATGGAAAAGGAGTTTACAAAGGATACTATCCGACCGGCGCGTTGCAGACCAGCGGCGAAATGGAACAGGAAAGGAAGGTAGGTACCTGGGAGATCTATGAGACCGATGGACGATTGTCGGGCTATTACCGCCCTTTCTATGATGAGAACAGGATCCTCACCCAGGAAATAACAGAACTGGTTGGCCAAAGCCATATCACCAAAGTAGTCACCCGGGGCAAGCGGTTCACTTACTTTGATCCCCGGGCCAATGAATTCAAAGGCGTAATCGTAGGAACCAACCCGATCTTCCTCGCGGGTGGAAGGCTTCCCCTGGGAATGGAATTCTATCTTCAGGAGCGACTGGGCCACGAATTTGAATTTATCGGAATCAGGGATCCTTTCTTCAAATCCGATCAGAATATTCAGCCCGGGAAAAATTTCATACGAGGTTACAGCGTTGCGATCAAACAGAAGTTTTACAACGCGTTTAAAATAGGAGTATGGTATTTTGGACATGAGATCCGCTTTACAAACCTTGGCCATTTTACGAATGTGTCCATTCCTCAATTTCCCGACTTTTATTTTACCGCAAGCGCTGTTGAGCAACGGATCGAGTATGGTCCGCTGCTGGGTTACCGTCTTCTTCAGCGCGCCAACGCGTCTGGCCTCAGCATTGATGCCTTCGTCTCCTATAATGTAGGTTACCGCGGATTCGACGTTGATAATACCTATACATCCTATTTTGTGGATGTGGATCAGTCCAGGTTCTCCACTTCATTTCATTTTGGGCTAAATTTCGGTAAGATTTTCTCCTTTCGTTAATTTGCGGCAAAGCGACACTGCTTGAAGGATAAAAACCTTCCCATGAAAATTGCCGAGGTTGTACTCAGCCCGGAAGAGGCTTTTCGCGAAGATCTTTTCCCTGCGATCCTGTATCGCAAACTGTCGCTGCCCGCGGATGGCAGCGTTACGGTGTACCCCTTACGGCGTTCCATTGACGCGCGGTCCAGAAGTGTACGCGTTAGAGTACAGTGCCGGATTCTTGAGGCTGGCGAGGCAATCGCTCCGGTAATGCCTTCGAAAGATTATCCTGATCGGTCAGGGGCCGGTCCGGTTATTATCGTGGGCTCGGGCCCCGCTGGTCTTTTTGCAGCCATTCGCCTTCTTGAAATGGGATACAGGCCCGTAATCCTTGAGCGCGGCAAGGATGTAAGGGAACGCCGCCGCGACCTGGCGGCCATCAACAAAAGTCACGTTGTAAATCCGGAATCGAATTACTGTTTCGGTGAGGGCGGCGCCGGGACCTATTCCGATGGAAAACTCTATACCCGATCGGGTAAACGTGGAGACGTCCGGCGAATACTGGAGATCCTGACCGTTCATGGCGCGGGAGCCGACATTCTCTTCGACGCCCACCCGCATATTGGCACGAACAAGTTGCCAGGTATCATTACGTCCATCCGCAGTTGCATATGTGAGGCGGGCGGCACGGTATTGTTTGGTCAGAAAGTGGTTGACCTGGTGATCAGGGACGGGCGTGCCACCGGCGTTGTCACTGCTTCCGGTGACCGGTTTGATGGAGAGGCAGTAATCCTCGCCACGGGGCATTCTGCGCGCGACGTATTCGAGATGCTTCGGAGCAAAAATATTCTCATGGAGGCAAAGCCCTTTGCGCTCGGCGTGCGGGTTGAGCATCCCCAGGAACTGATTGACAGGATCCAATACCACTGCCCAACCGAACGGGGTCCCTACCTGCCGGCATCTTCCTATTCGCTGGTGCACCAGGTTGAACACCAGGGGTACCGCCGTGGTGTCTTTTCCTTTTGTATGTGCCCCGGGGGATTCATAGTTCCCGCTGCCACCATGCCCGGTGAAGTGGTGGTCAATGGAATGAGTCCTTCGCGACGTGACTCAAGGTTCGCGAATTCAGGAATTGTCGTATCCGTCGATATCCGTGACTTTCAGACAGCCGGTAAAGATCCCCTTGCCGGGGTAAGCTTTCAGGGCGATATAGAACGCGCAGCGTGCCGGTCTGCGGGAGGCAATCAAACTGCGCCGGCTCAGCGGTTGTCGGATTTCACCGATGGCATCGTATCGTCTACCTTGCCGGATACTTCGTATCAGCCGGGTGTAGCCACCGCCGATATGCGGACGATCCTCCCGTCTTTTATAGCGGATGCGCTCAGGGAGGCCGTCGTATCCTTTGGATCCAGGATGAAAGGCTTTCTTACCAACGAGGCACAGATTGTTGCCGTGGAAAGTCGCACCTCCTCACCGGTACGGATACCGCGTGATAAGGAAACGTTAATGCATCCGCAGGTAAGGGGGCTTTTTCCGTGCGGAGAAGGAGCGGGTTATGCCGGGGGTATTGTATCGGCAGCCATAGATGGTGAACGATGCGCTGAGGCATTTGTTTATCAAAGCAAACAAAAGAAGGTCTGACCATGGATAAAAAGAAAACAGTGATTGTAGGGTCATCCCCAAACAAGGGGAGGTATGCCTGGCTTGCCGCGCAGATGCTTACCGAATATGGTCATCCTATCGTTCCGCTTGGGATACGGGAGGGGGAAGTAGTTGGCGAAAAGATTTTGGACATCCGGACCAAGCCGGCGATCGAAGGCGTGGATACTATTACTCTTTATCTTTCGCCTGCAAATCAGAAAGAATGGTACCCATACCTTGCCAGCCTGAAGCCCAAACGAATTATCTTTAACCCGGGGACAGAGAATCCCGAGTTTGCAAGGTTTGCCCGCGAAAACGGAATAGCGCCCTTGGAGGCTTGCACCCTGGTACTGTTGCGTTCCAATCAGTTCTAGAATACCCCGCAGGAAGCCAAATAGATTGGAAAATATCGTCTTGCGTTTAATCAAAAGACCAACCACGTGAAACTGGATAAGCTGATCGACTTTAACAAGCATAAGGTAACACAGGGCACCAAAGTCAGTCTTGGCGATTATGATACGGAATATACGGGCGAGCGATTTGGCAAACGTGAAGCAGAGGCATTGCTGGAAGCCGGACGCGAGCAACTGGCTGAGATGCAGGACAAGTTGTATGCGCACAACAGGTACAGCGTTCTGATCGTGTTGCAGGCTATGGACGCTGCCGGGAAGGACAGCTCCATAAAACACATCATGTCGGGCTTTAATCCTCAGGGTGTGAAGGTATTCAGCTTCAAGGCACCGTCGGTCAGCGAACTCGACCATGATTTTTTGTGGCGTCATTATAAGGCGCTGCCGGCACGCGGAGAGATATGCATATTTAACCGCTCGCATTATGAAAATGTATTGGTCACCCGGGTTCATCCGGAATACATTCTTACCGAGCACCTGCCGGGAATAGACGCGGTAGACAAGATCACCGATGATTTTTGGTCGGACAGGTTCAGGCAAATATGCAGGTTTGAAGAGAACCTCTCCGAAAACGGAACGATGATCCTGAAGTTCTTTCTTCACCTCTCTCTTGACGAACAAAAAAAGCGTTTTCTTGAACGCATCGACGACCCGTCCAAGAACTGGAAATTCTCCATGGGAGATCTTGTTGAGCGGGGCTTCTGGAATAGTTATCAACGGGCCTATGAAGAAGCCATTTCCGCAACGTCTACAGATTATGCGCCGTGGTTCATTATTCCTGCAGATGATAAATGGTTTTCGAGGCTCGCCATTGCCGGTATCATATACCAATACTTCGAAAAGCTGTCGCTGCATTATCCGTCCTTGAATGAGTCGCAGAAAGCGGAATTGAAGAAAGCACGACTGCAACTAATGAGCGAGCAGACCGTTGTCAAGACGCGAAGAAAATCCCGCACGTCAAGGTGACTGCTGTCAGGTACTGTTTTTAAGTCGCTCATGCCGTTCCTATTCAGGGCTAAACTGACTTGAAGAACGCCATGCCCGGACGCCCGTTTCATGCGATTTCAGGCCATGACAAGACGTGCGAAAAAAGCAGCCATTTCGGGACCGAAATCAACGTGCCGGGGAACGTTGCAACTATACTATTAGTTAACTGGTAAGTCGAGTCGGGGAAAGGAGAACCGGGCATTGCAAAGGGCGTAATAATTGTCTTAAAACGTTCTTCTTTTAGCCCCAAAAGACCTATTTTTGACGGTTGTAAAGTTTAGACATGAATGAAGTAAAAGGTAAAGTTCCCGCTAATTATTCAGCAAGTAATATACAAGTTTTAGAGGGTTTGGAAGCGGTCCGAAAGCGCCCGGCGATGTATATCGGGGATGTTGGGATCAAGGGTCTTCACCACCTTGTTTGGGAGGTTGTCGACAACTCCATCGATGAGGCTTTGGCCGGCTATTGCGATGAAATTGTTGTCAATATCCACCGCGACAATTCTATAAGCGTAGAAGACAATGGCCGGGGTATCCCCACCGATATGCACGAAAAGGAGAAGCGCTCCGCGCTGGAGGTGGTGATGACAGTACTTCACGCGGGCGGTAAATTTGACAAGAACACCTATAAGGTCTCCGGGGGATTACACGGTGTGGGGGTATCCTGCGTGAATGCGCTCTCTGAGGACCTGAAAGCTACGGTCTACCGCGAAGGAAAGGTATTTGAACAGGAATACGTGCGGGGAAAGCCAAAGTACCCGGTCAGGGTAATAGGAGAATCTGACAGGAAGGGGACAACCGTTCATTTCAGACCGGACTACG
>DATBVZ010000530.1:0-4618 GCA_036515095.1 Cyclobacteriaceae bacterium
AACTGTCGGCACCGAATGTCCTGGAAATGTCGAGCATCATTCCTCTTGCCCCCTGTCCGCTGAGCGGCTTAAGCATAGCCACCGGGAGTGCATCCACAAAATCCGTGTTCAACCCAAGCGCGCCAACTGCGCCCCCGATCCCGCTGATGATGAAATCCAGTGTTCCTGACGCCCGGAACACGCCAATTCCCACCAGCATTGCGACCAGGTAGGGGATGATCTTCACCGAGGTGACGAATCCGTCTTTCGCGCCTTCGACAAATGTTTCGAAAAGATGCACCTTCCTCACTATGCCCAATACCAGAAAGCTGATGATGATCGAAATAATGATGAGGCTGCTGATCAAACTGGATTGCTGTTGCAATTGATCCGGAGGCAGGGAAAGAAAATACAAGACGGCAAGAGCGATCAGTAAGGTAAATCCACCGATATATGCTAGCAGAACAGGATCAAGCAAACGGAGGCGCTGACGGACGGCCAGGTACAACATGCCAACCACAGTAGAACAAAAAGTGGCAATCAGGATGGGTATGAATATGCTGGTCGGATTCAATGAACCTACGCTGGCGCGGTCTGCAATAATTGCCAGTGGAATAACGGTCAGACCCGAGGCATTAAGCACCAGGAAGGTTATCTGGGCATCCGAAGCGGTTTCTTTGTCGGGATTAAGATCCTGCAGTTCCTTCATGGCCTTTAACCCAAGGGGCGTAGCGGCATTATCCAGCCCGAGAATATTTGCACTAAAATTCATGATAATGGACCCGTTCGCAGGATGATCCGGAGGGACCCCGGGGAACAGCCGGGAAAAAAAAGGTCCGACAAGCCGGGAAAGAATACTGACCATGCCACCCTTTTCACCGATCTTCATCAACCCCAGCCAAAGCGACATCACGCCGGTCAGGTACAGCGAAATTTCAAAACCGGCTTTGGCATTGTCAAAGGTCGAGGTTAACATCGCCGGGAACACCTCCATATCATTAAGAAGGATGAGTTTTATCAGTGCGACAACAAATGCGAGAAGGAAAAAACCGACCCAGATATAGTTCAGTGCCATCCGGTAAAAATTAAAAACCCGTACAATCAACGAAGGTATCCCGACAATTACAAGTTGATAAGGCCAAGTATATGCGTTGCAGAAAGTGCCGCCGTCTCCGTGCGCAGCCGGTGGTCACCCAGGCTCGTGGCATGGAAGCCGCTGTCCATAGCCTGGTTGATCTCGTGCGCTGAAAAGTCACCCTCCGGCCCGATCAAAACGCAGTATGATCTGCCTCTTGCTGCCTGATGCATAAGGTGCTCGTGCTTTGCCTGGCTGGCAATCGCAATGAATCGTTGTTGTTCCAGGCTGCGTTCAACAAGGTCTCCGAAGGGTACGATGTCATGAATTTCCGGAAGGGTCGCCCGGAGGGATTGCTTCATTGCAGTGACTGCGATCTTTCTCAACCGTTCGGATTTCAACCGGGTGCGTTCGGCATGTCTGCAACGGATAAAACTGATCTGATCGATACCGGTTTCCACAGCCTTTTCCACGAACCAGTCGATCCGTTCCGGGCTCTTTGTCGGTGACATTGCGATGTGAATGCGGTAATCTCGTTCCGGTTCTCTGGTTTCACTGATGACCTCGAATTCGCATCGGTGGCTGTCATTGGATGTGATCGTGGCCTCATAGAATGTGCCCTTGCCGTCGGTAAGACGAAGCATATCACCCGGCTTGCGACGGAGGACCCTTGCACAGTGTTTGGATTCATCGGGATCGAGAAAACGGGCTCCCTCCCTGATCAGGGGTTGATAAAACAGGATCACGGTTAGCCGGATTGCTTCCGGAGACGATCTACAAGTGCGATGTATTCCCGCATAGCCAATTCCTTAGTAAGCGATTTCTTCTCAGCCCAGGCATCGTATTTGGCTATTGCCTTAAAGTCGAATCCTCCCGGCCGTTCCTCAGTCACGTCCCCCTGCGTGCTCTGCTTGTACAGCGCATAGAGCTGGAGAAGCGACTCGTCGTCCGGACGCTGCTGCAGTGCCCGGGAGTCCAGGACAGCCTTCTCAAATTGTTCATTCAGGTCCATACCGCTTAAGTGATGTCAACCGGGCTCGCCCTTATCGGGTTTTTCGTGAGCGGGTCATTTGCGTTCTTCCAGCTCCACGTATGGGCGAAGCTTCTCGCCAACATAGATCTGGCGTGGCCGGCCGATGGGCTCCTTGTTCTCCCGCATCTCCTTCCATTGCGCGATCCAGCCCGGAAGCCTGCCCATGGCGAACATCACGGTGAACATATCAACCGGCAAGCCAAGCGCCCTGTAGATAATGCCGCTGTAGAAATCCACGTTCGGATAGAGCTTTCGCTCTACGAAATAGGAGTCCTGAAGGGCAACTTCTTCCAGTTTCTTGGCAATGTCGAGCACAGGGTCCCTCACCCCGAGTTTCTCCAACACGCCGTCGGCCGCTTTCTTAATGATCCGGGCGCGGGGATCAAAATTTTTGTACACCCGGTGGCCGAATCCCATAAGACGGAAGGGATCGTTCTTGTCCTTCGCCTTGTTGATCCACTTGTCAATATTTCCGCCGTCCTTTTTTATACTCTCAAGCATCACGATCACCTCCTGGTTGGCACCCCCGTGCAGGGGCCCCCAGAGCGCGTTGATGCCTGCCGAGATTGAAGCATAGATACTGGCCCTTGAGGAACCCACAATTCTCACCGTGGATGTAGAGCAGTTCTGCTCGTGGTCGGCGTGGAGTATCAGCAGCTTGTCAAGTGCAGCCGCGACCACCGGGTCCACTTCGTATTTCTGGGCAGGAAGCGCGAACATCATCTTCAGGAACCTGGAGCAGTATTCCAGGTCATTGTCGGGATAAACGACCGGGTGGCCCAGGGCGTTCTTATACGACCACGCGGCAAAAGTGGGCATTTTGGCAAGCGAGCGGATTATGCTGAGGTAGATCAGGTCATCAGACCGGTTCGGATCGAGCGACTCGGGATAGAAGGCAGTCTGCGCGCAGAACATGGAAGCGAGTACACCCATCGGGTGTGAAGTGGAGGGAAAACCGTCCAGGATTTTCTTAATGTCTTCGTGTACGAGTGTGTGGGTCTTGATGTCGTGTGAAAAATCATCCAACTGTTGCCGGGTTGGCAGGTGGCCAAAAATCAGCAGGTAGGAGACTTCTTCAAAGGTGGACTTTTCTGCAAGATCCTCAATGGCATATCCGCGGTAACGAAGGATCCCCTTATCTCCATCGAGAAACGTGATGGCGCTTTTGGTGGCTCCGGTATTCTTGTAACCGAGATCCAGTGTAACCGCTCCGGTCTGCTCGCGCAGATCACCTATATCAATGGCAACTTCCTTCTCCGTCCCCTCGATCATAGGGAGCTCGTAAGACTTGCCGTCAATTCTCAATTCTGCAGTTTTCGCCATGTTTAGATGGATATTAGAGGTTTTAAATATAAGTTGTCGTGGAGTCAGAAAAAAATCAGCCTTTGAAATATTGGGGTTCGGGTTAATTATTTCCAAGGATCAGGGGAAGGCCATCATTTCCTGATCCGACGACGATGACTTTGGAATTGGGCGACTTTGCCAGTTCCAGGGTGGCTTCAATACCGCGCATCTTAAGCAGCTTGTCACTGAGACTGCTATTGACGATGTTGTTGGCCGCTGCCTCGCCTTCTGCGGCGATCCGTTTTCTTTCGGCCTCGCTTTTTTCCTTATCAAGGCGGAACTCATAAGCCAACGCCTCCTGCTCCTGCTGGAGTTTGTTCTCGATTGCGCCTTTGATTTGTTCGGGCAGAATAATCGAACGGATCAGGACAGCGGTTGCCGTTACATGGTTGGCTGACAAGACCCTCTCGGTCTCGTTCTGGATGGCCGACTCCACTTCGGCGCGCTTGGTGGAATAGATCTCTTCCGCGGTGTAACGGCCCATAACCTGACGCACGGTAGAGCGCGATTCGGGAATGACTAGGACGGCCACGTAGTTGTTTGTGAATTTCTCGTGCATAAAGCCGATCTGGGACGGCTCTGGGAAGAATCGTATAGTGATATCAACGCGAATGGATAAGCCGTTTTTGTCGAGCACATCCATGTTTTCTTCGGCGGCCTGCTCGTTGACGCCGTAAACATAGACCTCATTCCATGGTGCCTTCATATGCCAGCCGGGCATCTTAATGTTTTCCTTGTCCAGGCCGCTGCCAAACTTGTAAAAGACAACCGCCCGTTCGGTGGGACCGATGGTATAGATGATGCTGGAAGACAAGCTGATGAGAACGAAGAGTGCGACAACACTGAGCACAATAATGGGGATAAGTCTGCGATTGTTCATAAATGGCTACAATTTGGTTTCGGTTAGTAATTGGGACTTCTGATGGCCTGCAAATTAGATGATACCGTCCGTCGAATGAAATTTAATTACGGGGAGCCCCGTTTTGGTTGTGAATCAGGGTACCCGGGGCGGGAAAAGCTACCTGTAGGAACAGGTCAGTCCCATGAACCGAAGGTATCCGCCGGAATAACGGAACAAGGTCGGCTACAATCCGAAACAAAGCAGCCCGTTTAAGGTGTTGGGGGAGAGGGGAACGGTGATGGAACCGGAGGTGGCCGGCTTCAAGCCATAGGTACCCGGGGACAGG
>DATBVZ010000531.1:0-5972 GCA_036515095.1 Cyclobacteriaceae bacterium
GTTGAAATCCGTCATCAGGAATGATGATATTTTGCTTCATGTTTGAGCCTTCCTGCCTGCATTCCTCGCTCTTCCCGAAGAGGGCCTTTTTCCGGGCTTGCCTGCTGAGCGCCGTATTTACCGCATCTTGCAGTGAGGAAGGCGGAATGGACTCGCTGCTCAATGCGGCAGCCGGCAATGATCAGAACGTTCAAGTCGGGGACGAGGTCACATTGGATGGGGGTGGTTCAAGCGATTCTCAGGGAAACCCGTTTGAATTCTCATGGCGCTTTATTTCAAAACCCGGTTCGAGCAGTAGTCAGCTTGACAACAGTACAAGTGAGGAAGCGACCTTTGTTCCGGATGCTCCTGGCAAGTATCGCATCGAACTTGCGATTTCCAACGCATCACAGAGTCTGGATACCGTTAGCATTTTTGCCTTCAAGGTTATTACAGTGGCAGGGAGTTACGAAAACATCATTCCAGGTTCAAATGTAGGGGTGCGTACCTTCAAAAGCGCCCTTAATTCCCTGTTCGCCACGTGTGAATTTTCTGAAATTGGAGGGATCGAGGCAAAAAAAATCGCTCGCTATGGTGAGGGTTCATGGCACGCAATGGGTTGTGGGCTGGAGGAAGGCAGCATTTATGGGATGGCGGAATATGAGGGCGAACTGTATGTCACCGGAGATTTTGAAGAGATCGGATGCATTCCGGCCAATAATATTGCAAAGTGGGATGGTAGTGCATGGCATGCTTTGGGGAATGGACTTACAGGTGGAGAGAACCCGTTTGGCTATGCGCTGGCTGTCTTTGACGGGGAGTTGTATGCCGGCGGACAGTTTACGATGGCCGGTAATGTGAATGCTGTAAATATCGCCAAATGGGATGGGAGCGAATGGTCGGCTGTCGGGTCCATAGAGGACGGTTCCGTGAGGGTTCTTCAGGTGTACAAGCAGAAATTATATGCAGGTGGGTACTTTACCGAGGTGAATGGTGCGGATATCCGGTATATTACCGCATACGATGGCAACGATTGGTCGGCTTTGGGCGCAACCGGTCATCTGGAACTCAAAAGCGTTGGCGCAGTGAGAAAAATGGCCGTTCTCAACGATGTGCTCTATATAGCTGGCAACTTCTCCGTCAGCAATGAAGAGATCTCGGAGCTTTCGACCTGGGACGGCACACAATTCAGCGATTTTGGAAGACCATTTACCCTCCATCCCGGCAACAGCATCAGGGATTTGAAGGTAATCGCCGGTGTTCTTTATATCGGAGGGGAGTTCAGCAGTCCCGTAGCTGCCACACCTGCAAAGAATATCCTCCAGTGGGATGGAGCGAGTTGGGGCGTATTGGATGAAGGCATTGCAGGCACGGTGCTCTCGATCGAAACATTCAATGGCAGCATTTACATCGGAGGCGAATTCGAAACAGCCGGTGGATCCCCGGCTGAGAACATCAGCATTTGGTCGGAAGACTAACGCCGTCTCTTGGGCGAACTGCCTTTCATAGCGCGAGACTCACTTCAGCGATCGCAGGTAGGCCAGGCTTTTTGGTACCTGCTCCAGCGCCCGGGAGGATTCATCCTCAATAAAATAGTGCTTAATGCCAAGTTCCTGCGCTGTTTTCATGATCTCGGCAATGCCCACGTCGCCGGTTCCCAAAACAACATTTGACTCCACGTCCTGACGACCGTTGGGATTATTCGGTGTGCCGATTCTCCGGTCTTTGAGGTGTAACATCTTCCATCGGGTAGGATACTTCTTCAATAGGGCCACGGGATCCTGCCCGGGGTTCCTGATCCAGAAAACATCCATTTGGAAGCTCACATCTTCAGGGTTGGTATTGTCCATCATGTATTCGAAGAGCGTGCCCTTGCCTTCCTCATACTCCCTGAACTCATAACCATGAGGGTGGTAAGCGAAGGTCAAACCGTTTTCCTTCAAAGTTTTGCCTGCCGTATTAAAAACTTCAACCGCCTTCTTCATATCGCCAAACGTAAAATTGTCGCCGTCATGGGGTATCCAATAGCACACCACAAACTTTGCTCCCAGGTCTTTTGCGTTATTGATTATCTTTTGCAGGCTGTCCTTTTGCTCGAGGCGTTCGAAGCTGGCCCCCGTGGCAACGATCTTCAGCCCGTACTCCTTCAGCAATTTCTTGTATTCTTCCCGGCTGATCCCGCGCGTACCACCTCCTTCAAGCTCAGTGACACCAAGCTCTCTTATCCTGGCAAAGGCGGTGCGGACATCCTTCCTGAACAATTCACGCATACTTCCCATCTGTAACCCAATTTCCTGGGCAAATACACCGGGCACGAGGACGACGATAGCCAGCGCGATTATCATCCCGGTTCTGTGAAGTTTCTTTTTCATAGTTGTAGCAGTAAAACTGGTTTCGGCAGACGTAGTTAATCCAAATAGTCGTAGGGTCCAACCTGTTTTTGACAAGCGCTTTACTGCCATGGTGGGAATTGTATGTACTCCCGCAAAATAATCCGGCCAATGATCATTCCTTGATTGGGAATAAGCGGTCTTCTTAACATATTGAAACCTGACCCTTTTCCCATTGACCACCTGCTTTATGAGGCTCCAAAAGAAATCCCGGCTGGCGGCGGCTTACCTTTTTGCCGCTATCCTATTCCTATCGGCTTGTTCCCCGGCAAAAAAGGAAGAGTGGTCCCGGGTAACGCTTCCCGAAGGTGCAGACACCACCAGCGCCTACTGGCAGGGCATAGACCTGGATCCCAAACCGCCGGTTCTGCCTTTGCCGGTCGGGGAAGAAAGAGAAAAACTCCTGTTGCCGCCGGGCTACCATCTGGAAGCTGTATTAACTGAACCTCAGATCCAACAACCGGGAGCTATAACGTTTGATGGGAACGGCAGAATGTATGTACTCGAGTTGCGTACCTATATGCTTACGGCAGATTCAGAAGGAACGCTGAAACCCGTAAGTGGAATCTCGAGATGGGAGGATATGGACAATGACGGCATCTACGAGACGGGTGGCATGTTCGTAGACAGTCTGGTGTTTCCGCGCTTTGTACTCCCTTTTGGCCCGAACTGCATTCTCACCATGGAATCCAATGCCGACAATGTCTATTTGTATACGGACACAGACAATGATGGTCGCGCTGACAAGAAAGAATTCTTTGCGGACAATTTCGGAAGAGCAGGTAATGTTGAACACCAGCAGGCATTTCTGTATTGGGGTATGGATAACTGGTTGTACAGCACCGTGAATCCCTTTCGGGTAAGGTGGACCCCAAACGGCGTGGTACGTGAAGCAACAGGATCCAATCACGCTCAATGGGGAATCACACATGACGACGACGGGAAGCTATGGTTTCAGGGGGGCGCCAGTGGACTTCCTTCCTACTTTCAGTTCCCCATTCATTATGGGGATTACATTGTTGAGAACAACTTTGCCGAAGGGTTCGAAATACCGTGGGGAGCGCCGGTTCGGATAGCCGATATGCAGGGAGGCATGAGCGCTGTAAGAATGCCCGATGGAAGTCTTAACCGCGTAACCGGGGCAGCCGGAAACGATATCTTCCGCGGCCACAGACTCCCCGAATCGCTGAAGGGTCAATACTTTTACGGTGAGCCGGTAGCCCGAATCGTCCGTCAGATTAACCCCGTCATTACAGAGGGACTTACAACACTTCACAACGTTTACCAGGATCAAAAATCGGAGTTCATCCGTTCTGCCGATCCGCTCTTCCGGCCGGTGGATATGGCTACTGCTCCGGACGGCACGATGTATATTGTGGATATGTATCACGGTATCATTCAGGAGGGTGAGTGGACGCCCGTTGGGTCGTACCTGCGTGTTAAGATAGAGCAATACCAGCTCGACAAGGTAGTAGGCCTCGGCAGGATCTGGAGACTGACCCATGACGATTTCAGCCGCGACAAGGCACAGCCGAGGATGTACGAGGAATCTTCGGCGCAATTGCTGAAGCATCTTGAACATCCCAATGGCTGGTGGCGGGATATGGCGCAACAAGTACTGGTACAACGCCGCGATGAATCCGTTGCTCCTGCATTGGTTGATATGGTTCGTACAAGTAAAAGCCTGGTGGCGCGCTTCCATTCGCTGTGGACGCTCGAAGGTATCGGCGCCCTGCAATCAAACCTGGTTAAAGATTTGATGAACGACCCGGAACCCCGCATGCGCATTCAGGCCATGTGGGCAGGGGAAACACTGTACAAGGCCGGCGATCGATCACTCGCCGGTCACTATGTCGAAATGATGAACGATAAGAATCCGCAGGTAAGGATGCGGGCGATGATGACAGGCAGATTACTAAAGGTACCCGGAACGGTGGCGATGGTAAAAAAAATCATGGCAACCGATAGTACGGCAGGTGTACAGCTTGTGGGTAAACAGGTGCTCGACCCGCCGGTGGTAACTGCCTTTTTCGGGAGAAGCGATCCGAACTTCAGCGCGGAGGAAAAGGCGCTTGTGGATGAGGGCCTGGAGATATACAACAGCCTCTGCTCGACTTGTCACGGTACGCTCGGAACAGGAACACCGGTTGGTCCCGGTGAACTGATGGCGCCATCCCTGGTGGGATCTCCTCGCGTCCAGGCGCACCCGGACTATGTGATAAAGACCTTGCTTCACGGACTCAGCGGCGAAATTGAAGGGAAGTCCTATTCCGGCATGTTGATGGCACCTATGGGCAACAACAACGACAGGTGGATCGCCTCCGCGGCCTCATTTATCCGTGCCAACTTCGAAAATGGATCATCCCTGGTAACCCCGGAAGATGTCGCCCGTGTACGCAGTGAGACTTCGTCGCAGCAGCTACCTTACGCCTATGCGGAGTTGTGGTCATCGGTGCCGAAAGTACTTGAGCCAATGCCCGACTGGAAAGCCGGCGCCAGCCACACTGCGGAGACCCGGAAGGGAAGCACAGCCTCGGCCCCGGGGGCATTCACCTATGAGGGATGGACCACCGGCGTCACGCAACAGGCAGGCATGTGGTTCCGGGTGGAGCTGCCCGAGCCAACCATCCTTACGGAGATTCAATTCAGATCGCCCTCAATCAGCAGGGGTTGGAGAGAGGGCTCGCCACCACCCATACAGACTTACCCCAGGGAATACGATGTTGATGTATCCATGGATGGGAAAACCTGGAATACGATAGTTGATAACGCAACGGGGAACGGCGCCTTCACCACCATTCGATTCGATCCGGTCCAAACAAAATACCTCCGAATGACACTAACCAAATCAGAGTCCGTCGTGCATGGAGAAAGAAGAGGTCAGCCATTTGATTTTGAGGTGGTGTGGAGTATGCGGGAACTTAGGTTGTTTGGTAATCGGTAATTCTACTTACGATTTCCACCACCTTACCACTTACTATTTACCAACTAAACCCCGCGTAGAGTTACCACAAACTCGCTCCCCGGGTTTGCTGTTAACCTTTATCGATCCGTTATTTTCCCGCTCCAGTCAGTTGATAACAGAGGGTTGCAATATCCTCGCCACGGCCAAAACGGCAATATCAGATTTTTCGTTGGGGTGTTCGTGTTGGAGTGCCTGCCTCCAGATGACCGGCAGTGGGGGTGGGCATGCCTTCGACTCCGCTCCGTCACCGGCTGTCCCCATCCCCTCACACCTATCCTTTTACTCTTAAGCCTTTATATATCTTTATACCTTTCCATGTACCCCAATACCCTCAATCATACCGTTTAATCCCGTTATTATGTTAGGTTGTAGTACCTTAGCCGCGTTTGCCGATGGCATTCGTTCAACGGGCCGGGCGAATTGCTGTGTTTTTTGTATTGAAGGGCCATTATCAAGAAGAAGTCGATGAGAGTTGCTGTAACCCGCAAGAATGTAAAATTTACTCCTGACTCCAGCAGGGTGGTCGCACGCTTTTTCATGAACGGAGATTTCCGGACTCAAAAGCTGGTGAGCCGGATAATGGATATGGATGACAAGCAGGTCATGCTGGCTTTGGAACACACGCTCCGGGAATTTGC
>DATBVZ010000532.1:0-6011 GCA_036515095.1 Cyclobacteriaceae bacterium
GCTACATCGCTATGGCCGGTGAACTGGTAGGAACAGGCACAACAAACCGGACGAAAGCTGAACTGGATGAGCAGGTGGATTTCATAGGTGCTTCGCTCAACACAAGCGCAAGTGGCATTTACGCTTCGAGCCTCACTAAGCATACTCCGGTTCTCCTGGAACTGATGACCGACGTCTTGTACAATCCCGCGTTCGATCCTGCTGAACTGGAGAAAATAAAAACACAGACCCTGTCTGCAATTACTGCCAATAAGGAAGATCCGCAGGCGATAGCATCGGATGTCAGGGGGGTGCTGCTTTACGGCAAGGATCATCCCTACGGAGACCTGGTAACGGAGAAGACAGTCGGAGTGATTACGCTGGAGGACTGCAAAGCCTATTACGACACCTACTTCAGACCGAACAATGCCTACCTCGCCATCGTGGGTGACATCGATCTGAAGGCTGCCAGGGCGCTCGTCGAGAAGAATTTTGGCGCCTGGAAGAGCGGCACCATCCCAAACCCTGTATTTCCCACACCGCGGCCTCCGGAAAAAACCTTTGTGGCGATGGTAGACCGGCCATCCTCGGTTCAGTCGGTGATCACGGTTGCTCATCCGGTGGAACTTAAGCCGGGCGGCCCGGAGGCAATTGAGGCCAACGTAATGAATAATATACTGGGCGGCGGGGGACTTTCCTCCAGACTGAACCAGAATTTGAGGGAACATAAAGCCTTTACGTATGGCGCGCATTCGTCCCTTTCCAGTGACAAGCTCATCGGCTCCTTTGATGCTGATGTCAGCGTAAGAAATGAGGTTACGGACAGCGCGGTTGTCGAACTTCTGAACGAGCTCAGGAGGATCCGGAATGAACCGGTTGGAGATGAAGAGCTCAATGCCGCAAAGGCATACATCTCGGGATCATTCGGGCGGTCGCTGGAGAATCCGGCAACCATAGCCAATTTTGCCATCAATACCGCAAAGTATGATTTACCGAAAGATTATTATGCCAACTACGTAAAGAATGTCGCGGCTGTAACAAAGGCCGACGTACAGGATGTCGCCACGAAGCTTATCTATCCGGATCGCGCGTATATTCTTTTGGTGGGTAAGGGCTCCGAAATTGCATCGAAGCTCGAACAATTTGGCGAGGTAAAGCATTTCGACATTTACGGTAATCCCTACACGCCGTCGGCCGGTGCAACATTGCCAGCTGGCCTCACCGCGGAAAAAGTCATTCAGAATTACATTGCGGCATTGGGCGGTGCGGGGAATATCAAAGCGATCAATTCGTTGAAGTCGAGCAGCAAGGCCTCCGTGCCGGGAGCAGAGCTGGTGATCAACACGTACCAGCAGGCACCGAACAAGAGAGTCGTTGAGATCATTGCAAACGGCTCCCCCTTTCAGAAAATTACCTGCGATGGGGAGGATGTGAGCATTGTCACCATGGGCCAGAAAACACCCGTCGATGAGGGTACCCGTGAGGAGACAGCATTTAACAGCTACCTTGTTCCTGAATTGTATTACAAGGAGGCCGGGGTATCGGTTAAGCTTACGGGAATTGAAAAGGTGGAGGAGCGGGATGCTTACGCGGTTGAATATACCTATGCCTCAGGAAACAAGTCGACCGTGTACTTTGACATTGAAACGGGTCTCAAAGTGAAGGACGTCCGGTCGATGAAAACGCCTCAGGGTGAAATGACACGATCGGTTAATTACAACAACTACGAAGAAAGGGGGGGTGTTAAATTCGCTACCCAGGTCGCCCAAAATGTAGGCCCCCAGTCGTTCACCGTCGAGCTTGTTTCCATGGAGCTTAATGTACCTGTGGAGGCTGACATGTTCAAAATTGAATGACCGGTTCCGCTGGAATCGCGTTTTGAGGGTTGCGGGCTTTGCCGGGAACCTGACGGCATGGGTGGAGCACCCAATTTGGATTTCGCAATTTCGTCATTATCTTTGCAGCCCTTGTGAATTGAGGCAAAAACTGTCAGTATCATGAAAAGAACATTTCAGCCGTCCAGAAGAAAGAGGAAGAACAAGCATGGCTTCATGGAACGCATGGCCACAGCAAATGGCCGGAGAGTATTGGCATCCCGCAGGAAGAAAGGCAGGAAAAGACTGACCGTCTCCGACGAACGCACGTTTAAAAATATCTAAATCCCCCTTTCTGCGCACGTCCAGTGAGGAAATTGCTAAATTCACCTCATGGGGCCATTCAGCTTCCGGAAAGAAGAGCGACTTACCAAGCGAAAGGACATTCAGGAACTCTTTGAAAAGGGTTCCTCTTTTCATTTATATCCTTTCCGGGTCTTTGTTATGCCCGCATCGGGCACCACACACCAGGTGCTGATATCCGTACCCAACAAGGTATTCAGGAAGGCGGTGGTGAGGAACCTGTTAAAACGGCGAATCCGCGAAGCCTACCGCCTGCAAAAGCACAAATTGCCCAAATCCGGCAAACTGGTGGTCGGCTTCGTGTATACGGGCAAAGAAGTGCTCCCTTATGCAGAAATTCAGCAAAAAGTTGTGCTTGCCCTGGGTAAGGCGGAGAAGTATTTAAGGCAAAAAAGCACAAGGGATGAGTAGTCGCGTAAAATCCATGGGCTGTTTGCAAATCTGTTGTTATATTTATCATGATCAGTCCCGAATAAATTTGGCGAATAATTCGTTTTAGGAATCATGTGGAGAAAGTTCAAATGGGTATTTGCCCTGTCTGTCCTGCTCGTTACAGGGGTTGCCCTTCGTGAGCCGGCTGAGAAATACTTCGATATCGCGAGGAGTCTCGACATTTTCGCTACCCTTTTCAAAGAAGTCAATGCCTATTACGTTGACGAAGTCGACCCTGAAAAGCTGATCCGCCGGGGTATCGACGGCATGCTTGGCTCGCTGGATCCGTATACGGATTTCATTTCCGAAGAGGAGTTGGAATCATTCCGGATAACAACTACCGGACAGTATGGGGGGATCGGTGCACTTATCGGAGTTATTGATGAAAGGATCGTGATTACGGATCCGTATGAGGGTTATCCGGCACAGAAGTCCGGGCTGAAGATCGGTGACGAAATTGTTGCCATCGACGGGAACACGATCAAGGGCAAGTCGACTTCCGAAGTTAGCAACCTGCTTAAGGGTCCGCCGAAAACTGAAGTGGAGGTGGAGATACGGAGAGCGGGAGCTAAAGACCATCTTGCGTTTACTATACGGAGGGAGAAGATCAACATCCGCAACCTGGAATACTACGGCATGGTTGGATCGGATGTCGGCTACCTGAAGCTGACCGATTTTACGCCCAGTGCGGGGAGGGAAGTTTCCGAAGCGGTGGTTGCGCTGAAAGCGAATGGAGCAAAAAAACTAATCCTTGATCTTCGCGACAATCCGGGCGGTTTGTTGAATGAAGCGGTGAACGTGGTCGGCGTATTCCTTCCGAAAGGTGAAGAGGTGGTTTCGACAAAAGGAAAGGTTAAGGATTGGAATAAGACCTACACTACATTGAATCATCCCGTCGACAACAGCATTCCGCTGGTTGTACTGACTAACGGCGGGAGTGCTTCGGCCTCTGAAATTGTTGCAGGAGCCTTGCAGGATTACGACCGCGCGGTGTTGATGGGACAGCGAACGTTTGGAAAGGGTCTTGTGCAAACGACCCGGCCACTGTCATACAATTCACAACTAAAAGTCACAACGGCCAAATACTATATACCCAGCGGGAGGTGCATACAGGAACTGGACTACTCCCATCGCAAGGATGATGGCTCGGTTGAAAAGATTGCGGATTCTCTGCGGTCAGAATTTACGACAAGGAATGGGAGGAAGGTATTTGACGGGGGCGGCCTTGAACCGGATATTGAGGTTAAGGACGGTTACCTGGGTGCTGTGACAATAGCGCTGCTGCGTCAGGGGAAGATTTTTGAATATGCCACCAGGTATTGTGCAGAGAACAAGCCGGCTGCTGATTTCGCGAGCTTCAAACTTACGGATAGTGATTACAAGAAGTTTGTTGACTGGGTAAGCAAGCAGAAGTTTGCCTACACCACATCGCTGGAGAAGCATGTTTCCGAGCTGATAGCAACCGCGCGGGATGAACGCTATTACGATCAGCTGGAAAATCAGCTGGTTGCGTTGAAGAGCAAGATCGGCGACAACAAGCTTTCGGATCTTGAACGCTTCAGCGAGGAGATCAGGGAAATCCTGGAAAAAGAAATTTCATTCCATTTTGGATTGCACAAAGGCCGGGCAGAGAATGCTTTGGGTAAAGACAATGATGTAATTGAAGCAAGGCGCGTGCTTAACGACACGTCCACGTACAACGCCATTCTCAGGTCAACGGCTAATTGAAGCAGATGGCGTATATCCTGAGTCTGGAGACCTCTACAAACGTCTGCTCCGTGGCCCTTCATGCAGATGGCATTCTGAAGTTTACTGCCGAAGTTCATGAAGAGCAGGCGCACGCCGCGAAACTGGCCCTTCTCGTGGATCAGCTTTTGCATTTAACCGGAATTGTGCCGGGAGAATTGGCCGCTGTTGCGATTTCTTCAGGTCCCGGATCGTACACGGGACTTCGGATTGGAACGTCTACTGCAAAAGGGCTTTGCTTTGCGCTTAAGATCCCATTGATTGCCATTGGTACCCTTGAGCTGCTGACTTTTCAGATGCAGCGGGTTAACCATTCCGGGAGTGTATTGTGTCCCATGATCGACGCACGCAGAATGGAAGTGTATTGCATGCTGACGGACGCGGAGGGGCGTGTATTGGCTGCCCCGCATGCGAGGGTGATTGACCGGACCAGCTTTGCGGATATGCTGGATGCGGGGCAGGTGATCTTTTTTGGCAACGGCGCATCCAAATGCAAATCGGAGATCGCGCATTCCAACGCGGTTTTTACCGGTGGTATTTATCCGTTGGCATCGTTGTTGGGAGAAATGGCCGCGGATCGATGGCGCAGCCGGAACTTTGCTGACCTTTCTGCGTTCGAGCCGTTGTATCTGAAGGATTTTGTTGCGAAGAAGGCAAGAACGCTGGTTTGAGGCGAGAGCGTAATGAACAAAGTATCGGTTATTGTTTGTTCTGATTCAATATGGAAGACAAAGAAATTGTGAACCGGGTGGCGGCCAGTGCGCTGAAGACCTTCGACCTGGAGTTGCTTTATCAGCCGGGTGAACGTGTCTGGATGGACATCAGGGATCGGTTGTATGAGGGGCTCATTCTCAGGGAGAAAGACTTTCGTTTGTGGCTGAAGGACCACGACTGGTCTGCGTATCGGGACAAATTTGTTGCAATAGGTTGTTCTTCGGATGCGATAATACCCACCTGGGCTTTTATGCTGATGGGTGTGGCGCTGCAGCCGTTTGCCCGCAAGGTGGTCTACGGAACGCGGGAGGAGATGGAAGGTTTGCTTTACCGGGAGGCACTGGAAGGTGTGAATTGGGAGGAATTCAGGGATGCGAAAGTGGTGGTTAAGGGATGCAGCAGAGTGAATGTACCCATACAGGCTTATGTCGATGCCGTTAGCAGGCTGCGGCCCGTTGCCGCGAGCATTATGTTTGGGGAGCCGTGCAGTACAGTTCCCCTTTTCAAGCGCCCCCGCGGGTGAATTTTGGTCCGGGATGGGGAGGATAAAAAAATTAGGTGACTGCTGAACTTTTCTTCTGTGATTTCCCTTTTGTTTTGCCGGACAATCCGTACTTTTAGGGTCCTCCCGGACAGAGGAGATCTTGCCGGATGGTGGGGGTCGGAGGATTCTTAAATAATTGAAATGGGTATTGTAATGCAATACAATTTCGGTTATCTTTGCGCTCCCAAATTCGATAAAAGCGCTCTTTTAGAGGGAAACAGCGAATTATTTTGGTCATGAGACCACAAGTCAGCCGGAGTTTTTCTCCTGGCTGAACGACGTTCTTTGAATGGATGATAATTGATAGCGGACTCCGGAGTTACCGGTTTAAGAGACGGGTAGCGAATCCGGAAGAAGATAAATTTCGAGAGCCACAGGTATCAGACAAGAACAATCTGTGATCGAAACGGAATGCTGGG
>DATBVZ010000533.1:0-3502 GCA_036515095.1 Cyclobacteriaceae bacterium
ATTCAATGGAATGGTATCCATATAGAAATTCCCTGGCACTGGTTCTTTGGTGATCTGAATATATTCTGCTTTCGGATGGTCCGCGCGGTATACCCGGTAACCCTGAAGATCCTCCTCACCTCCGAGTTCCCAGGCCAGCGAGACAACGCCCAGCGTATCCACATCACCGACAAGGTTTTTGGGTATGCCCGGTGGCGCAGAGTCTTTCAACACGGCCATGGCCACTATACTTTGATTTTCGTTACGGGACTTGTCAATCGCTATAACCGTATAGAAATTAGGCCTGTGCGGGATGGGTTTCTCATCCACGTATTCCCTGACGTCTATTTTCAGCGGTGTAGGATTGATCTTTTCAAAAGGTCCGTGAATGCTGATACCTCTTCCGACAAAATAGCCCGAATGATCGGATGCTACCGGATCATCCGACCACATCAGCTTCACCCTCCTGTCGTCCAGGCTTTCCGCCTTAAGCATTGATGGTGGGGCGGGTGCATTCAGATCCCTGGTTTGCACCTTAACGGTTGCAGAGTAAGCCCCGATATCGGCGAAGCTTGTGAGGCCCCGTACCCGGTAATAATAATCCTTGCCATAACCCGTAATCCTGTCGGAATAAATATGGGCAGTGCCCGTTCGCTCATCCTCGATCGTTTTGAAGGGAACGTCATTGAGTGGCAAGAACCGCTGCCCGTCCTCGGACCGTTCAACAAAATATCCGGAGAAATGCCGGTCATTTTCAGCTTTGTCCCACCGGAGTTCTATTTCGCCGTCCTTACCTTCCCCTGCCAGACCGGCAACCGCCACTGGCTTGTAAACATCGGAAACTTTCTGTTTCGCGACTGGGGGAATTACATTGGTATTCGGTGGCACGGAATGAAGGCTCGCTCTATAATAATAGGAAGCCCCCGTTTCGATATCCCGGTCAACCCATCGGAATGCCAATCCATTGGCTGCCTGTACCGAAAACTCCGCGCAATAAAGGGCAATGGCCAGACGGTTGCGTTCTTCTTCGGAAGTAAGCAGTTTCTGGCTGAATGAAACAGCCTCCTGCGGCTTCATCATAACTGTTCCAAGTAATACCTGGGCCGCCGTGGTCACATGGACGTTCGTAGTATCCGTCCTTTGCTTCCATTCGTTCAGGGTGTATGGCTTCAGCGGAACATTATTGACCACCGTAAAACCTTTTTCTCCCACTTTCTTTCTCTCTATCTTATAACCAGCTTTAATGGCCACCTTCCACAGGTGCGTGGATCCGGGCGCCCAGCGGACTACGATCGAATCCCCATACGATTGTGTGGTGAGATAGATTGTATCCTGTTTCTCAGATTGCGCGCCGCCCAGCACGCTGATTGCCAGCAACAACGCAGTTATAAAGGCTTTCATATCAGTTACCAGGGTTCAGGATTGTATTAAGTTCATAGTGAAAATCACGATGCGTATTGTCGTTTCCCAACCGGAAGGAGTATTCGCCGGACGGGCGCGGAGTGTAGTGCCACGAATTATTTATCCAGCTTTTAATGCCTGGATAGAAGCAGTTGGTTGTATTGTCATTGCTATAGTCACTGCCCTCGCATTCGGTGAAGAAGGTTCCCTCCTCTTCCTCATTCATCTGATACACATATTTCTGCAACAGGTAAAAGTCACGCATTGCCACCCACTCCGTATAATCTATTACAGCAAGGTGTTGCGTGGTATTGGCTACATATTGTGAAGCCCCTTGAATCCCGGTATTGACCTGACCATAAACGTTAGCCTGGAAATTCATTCCTCCGGGGGGTACGCCACCATTGTCATCATCGCCGCCGGCCTGCTTTCCCTTATTTATTGCATTCAGCACGGCATCACCCTCAAGCAATGAAGTCTTAAACCAGACAACCCCTTTGTTTCCAAAATCGATGCTGCCGTGTTGAAAACTGCTCTTAAAAAACACCTGCATGGGTTTGTGCATACCGCTCATCACTTCGTAGGGAGTGTAAAAATTTTGATTGCCGAAGGGAAAGGCATTAGTTCCGCCGCTGTGACGGTCCGTGGTCCAGGGTTCATTTGCAAACGGCTGGGGTATAAAATTTTCCCAATGTTGTGCAGGATACTGATGCCCGAGCGGACCGTAGTATCCGAGGTACGCACCTTCTTCATCCTCATAAAATGGAAGCTGGGCCCAGTCATCGGCATCGGGAAGGCCATATGGATCAGTTGGCGCATAAAAGAATTCATTCGACATCCAGTCATCGAAGCCATGTTGAATGGATACCAGCGCCGGCACGGAGATCTGTTCATTCTGATTTCCGGCTATGGTAATGGTATAGCCGCCAATCTCATAAGGAATCTCAAACGTTTCTTCAATTTCCAGCAGGATCACCGGTACTTTCGTCGTGATAGGTATCTGGCTTCCCTCGCCAAACACCGGTTCATGAACGGCGTCTGCACCATTGAATCTTTCGTAGTAGCCGGTATACTCATGATATACCACACCGGCATTTTTCATGCTGCTGAGCTTGGCCTGCAACGTATTGAACCGGCTCGTTTTGAAATACCATTGAAGATCATCGAAGAGTGGCCACTCCAATCCCTGCTCGCCCTTTTTCTTATTGATCAGCTGACTCTTCTTTCTCTGTATGTAAGTCCCCTGCCCCATCCCGACCATGGTCAGGGATGCGTTAAAAGTAGGATTAGGCTCCGGAGGAGCGGATGCGCTGCCCTGAAAACTCCCGGGACCAAGCGATGGGTTGACACCGGATAATGCAATATAGTTGTTCGCCAGCATTTGCTGGTTGGAAACCTGGTTACCGGCGCTCACCGCCAACGTACTGCTGCCCTGCATAGCCAGTGCATTGCCGTCGGGGTTGGTGCCGGGCAGTTGCACGACTAGATTTTGCAGTGCCCCAATTCCACCTCCCTGCTGCCCATTGATCAACACATTTTCATAGGTTTCATTGACATTACCACCCGGCCCAAGTGTAAATGAATTGATTGGCGGTGTAAACCTGACCACAATTTCAAGCTGGTAGATCTTGTTGTTCTTCAATCCTGCAGGAATGTTAAATACCATCTTCTTATTCGTCTGCATGGAGTAGTTTGCCTCGTAGGTCTGGTTAGTCTCCAGTTCCTTAAAACGTGCCTTGAAAGCAAAACTTCCTGAGCCCATGCCGGAATAGGTTCCCAATTTGAAGACCTCGCTGTACCACCACCCGGAGTTTGTGAAGTGTGAATGCGGATTCTTGAACTCCAGATAGCCGGTCGGTTCTTCATTTTTCAGAAAGAAATTCTGACGAAACTGCGGATTGCCTTTTACCAATTGTTCCGGTTCGATGTGCGTCGGCCAGGATCCGGAATTAAACGATCCCGTGTACGATTCATCATGAACCTTCTTCGGCGACCCGGGCGCCATCTGCCATCCCTGTACATAGATCGTATAGTTGACGGTGGTATGCTCAGGCAGCATCATGTCCGGATAATAGAATGTGGACGACAGGCCGTCGGGCCGGTACTTCATGAACGGTTTCAG
>DATBVZ010000534.1:0-3747 GCA_036515095.1 Cyclobacteriaceae bacterium
CATGGAATCCGCAAAGATCACCTCCTCGGTTTCTTACTTCTCGGTGCCGGCCTTCACAAAACCTTCACCCTGGAAATGCAACTGCGTTACCAGCGGAACCTCGGGGAAGTCCTGGCGAAACGCACGACCAAACGGATAGGGTGTTGCAGCATCATACTCGATGCCGGAGGCATTTTCGACATCGCGCACTACCCGGTAGATACGATCATGCTGGCTGTGGAATTTGTCAAACCGCACTTCGTATGCAATAAGAAGGTAAATGATAATGCATGCTGTAAGCCCGGTCGACAGTCCGAGGATATTGATTATTGTGTAATTCTTATTTCGGAAGAAATTACGAAAAGCGACAATGAGATAATTTCGGATCATGAAAGCATCGTGTTCCAAAGTCGTACCACGTTTTCAACTGTCTGATAATCAGAATAAAACATATTTGTTCGGCAAACAAACGATATCATTGTGTATCATAATCATTACACTTTGATGTATGTTTTTGATACAATATTGTTAGCTTAGCCGGCATGGATCACTCCAAAATACTGATTATTGATGACGATCGCGACGTACTGGAGAGCGCCCGCATGTTCTTGAAGCAGCAGTTCTCAACGGTGCGCATGGAGGGTGACCCTGAGCGGATACCGCATTTGTTGTCGGAGCAGGAATACGATGTTATCCTGCTGGACATGAACTTCAAAAGGGGCGTCAACGACGGCGAAGAAGGATTCTACTGGCTTGAAAAGATCCTGTCGATCGATCCCCAGGCCGTCGTTATTCTGATCACGGCTTACGGGGAAGTAGATACCGCTGTAAAAGCGATGAAGAACGGGGCGACAGACTTTATTCTGAAACCCTGGAAAAACCAGAAGCTGCTGGGGACCATCCTGGCCTCGCTGCAACTTCGCCAATCGAGAAAGCAGGTGGAAAGGCTGCAGGTGACGCAGGCAGCCTTGCGCGATGATATCGATGTCAACTATACCAGCTTTATCGGTGAATCGCCGGCGATCCGGCGAATTCATGAGATGATCGATCGCGTTGCGGCTACCAGCGCTGATGTCCTTATTCTTGGCGAGAATGGAACCGGCAAAGAGCTGGTGGCACGGGCGTTGCACAGAAAGTCCAACCGGAAGAACAATATATTCATAAGCGTCGATCTTGGCGCCATTACCGAAACACTATTTGAAAGCGAGCTCTTTGGTCATGTGAAGGGCGCCTTTACGGACGCGCGCCAGGACAAGCCCGGTCGCTTCGAGATTGCTTCCGGGGGTACTATTTTCCTGGATGAGATCGGCAACCTTTCCCTTCCTTTGCAGGCAAAGCTTCTCAATGTGCTTCAGGAACGTGTGGTGCAACGGGTTGGATCAAACAAACCTGCGCCCATCGACGTCAGGCTTGTCAGCGCCACCAACATGCCCCTGAACGAAATGGTGGCCGAAAAGAAATTCCGGCAGGACCTGCTTTACCGGATCAATACCGTTGAGATCCGCATGCCATCCCTGCGCGAGCGAAATGGGGATATTCCGCTTCTGGCCGATCACTTTCTGAATATCTACGGAAAAAAATACAAACGCCCTGGAATGAAGATCGACAAGGGAGTAATGGCGAAGCTGATGAAATACTATTGGCCCGGCAACATTCGCGAGCTGCAGCATACCATTGAGCGCGCCGTCATCCTGAACGAGGACAAGGTCATCCGCTCTTCGGAATTGCTGATCGGTTCCAATAGCCCCCGGCCCACCGCCGAAAGGCCCCTAACGCTGGAAGAAATGGAAAAGCAGTTCATTCTTCAATCGCTTGACGATAACAACGGCAATGTCAGCGTAACCGCCCGTGTGCTGGGCATGACCCGCACCGCGTTGTACCGGAGAATGAGAAAACACGGGATTTGATGTGTTGACGTGTTGGGGTCTGGTGGCTTCGACTCCGCTCAGCCACCGGAAGATCTCGCTCCCTATATACTTATACACTTATATACCCATGTACCTTTAACACTCTATACCTTTATACCTTTATAACTCAATACCTCAGCCCCCCCATGCTCCGTCGCTTCTACATCCTCGTCATTATCCGCTTGTTGCTGCTGGTCGCGACGACTTTAACCTTCGCGTTCATCTTCGGCGATGAGCGGCTTTTTTTCAACCACATCATCCTGGCAACAATTATCATTTTCCAGGTTATGGAACTGATACGGTTTGTCAACCGCACCAACCGGGAACTTGCCCGGCTCTTCAATGCAGTACGTCACGCTGATTTTTCTGTCACCTTCCAGCAGGGGCTTACCGGCTCCTCGTTTAAAGAACTCGAGAGCAGCATGAATGAAATCGTAAAGGCATACAAGACCGTAAAAATCCAGCGCGAAGCGCAGTTTCATTTGCTTCAGTCGCTGGTGAGCCATATTCAGGTAGGTATTATAGTCCTTGCGGAAGAAGATGAAATCACATTGTTCAATCCCACTGCTGAAATGCTGCTCGGCGTAAAGGGCACGCACAACTGGCGCTTGATACGGCAATTCAATCCGGCTTTCACCGCAATGGTAGACGACCTGGGTGACAACGGCCGTAAACTCGTTGAACTGAAGGGCCCAGGAAACACGCATATGGTCTCGCTGGATGTGCGCACCATTCAATTGCTTGAAAAACCCTGCAAGTTGATCACCTTTCAGGATATCAACAGCGAGATCGAGCAAAAGGAAATTGAAGCGTGGCACAAACTCATCCGCATCCTTACCCACGAGATCATGAATTCGGTGACACCGATCTCCTCGCTCACGGAAACCATGCAAAGTATGCTGATGGACAAAGAGGGAAAGCAAAAATCCATTAATACCATCGGGGAAGACATAATTGGTGACATCCGGTTCTCCCTGGAGACCATTCAAAAGCGAAGTGAAGGGCTTTTGAAATTTGTAGAGACCTACCGCAAGCTCACCCGTGTGCCTAAGCCTACCCTGGAACCGGTTGATCTGAAGGCCCTGTTCAGTTCCGTAGAAAAGCTGATGCAGGAGCCCCTGGCCCAAAACGGGATCGAAATGGAAGTTGTTATCTACCCGCTGGCTACCCACGCGCCATTGGACCGGACCCTGATCGAGCAGGTGTTAATAAACCTTATCACCAACAGCGTCCACGCACTCGAAGGTCGGCCGGAACCGAAAGTAAGTTTAATGGCTTACCGGAATGATCGCTCCCTGATCATAGAGGTACGTGACAACGGCAAGGGCATAGGAGAAAAGGAACTCAACGAGATCTTCGTTCCGTTCTTTTCGACCAGGAAAGACGGATCCGGCATCGGGCTCAGCCTTTCCAAGCAGATTGTAAGTCTTCACGGTGGAACCATCAAGGTCGCTTCAAAGGTAGGGCTGGGTACGAGTTTTTATTTGAGTTTTTCTGGTAGATAGTTATGCTCTGCAAACACCTACGGGATATGGCTTGCTCCGAACAAAATGCTATTTTGCACAACGACCACCGAAAAATAACGACACCCATGAGATCCATCCTTGTGTTGTTCCTGATCTGTCATTTTGCAGGATTACCCATCCGGGCGCAAGCTCCCCTTATCCAGGAGTTTCTCACAAAATGGGATAACTCAAAGGACTATACCCTTGAGTTATTGAAATCCTATCCGGAGAACAAACTTGATTTCAAACCCACCGACAGTGTAATGACCTTCCGGGAACAGGTCGTGCACATGATGATGAACATGGTGTGGCTTAGCGGCACCTACCTGCAGGAGAAAAAATTTGCATCCGCCTTT
>DATBVZ010000535.1:0-16174 GCA_036515095.1 Cyclobacteriaceae bacterium
CATATCGGATAACTTCCACTTTGCGTCCGGGTTTCGTCGGAGAACACCAAGTCCGGAACAGGGAACATCGAGCAGCAACCGGTCTGCTGTGCCCGCAAGCCGTTTGATTACCCTCGGTGAGTCTATGAGTCGGGTTTCCAGGTTGCTAATCCCTCCACGGCGAGCGCGCTTCTTCAGTTCATCAAGCTTCCATTGCTCTACGTCCAGTGCGATAAGGCGCCCTTTGTTTTTCATTAGGGCGGCAAGGTGCAGCGTTTTACCACCCGCACCTGCGCAAGCATCGATCACGCGCATGCCGGGTGCGACATTGAGGAACGGAGCCACAGCCTGCGAGGCGGCATCCTGGACTTCGAAATCACCGTCAAGAAAAGCCTTAAGCCGGAATACATTCTGTCGCCTGGCCACGATCAATGCGTCCGAAAATCCCTCAATGGGTATGGTCTCTACGTTATCGTCCATTAATCGCTGCCTGAGCTGATCTAATGTTGTTCGTATCGTATTGACTCGCAGCACCACGGGCGCCTCCTCATTCAGGGCGGGTAGTTCGGTATCCCAACGCTCACCCAATTCCTGTTCGCCCAATTCGTCAAGCCAATCCGGAATGGATTGCCTTACCTTCCTTATTCGCAGCAGTGAATTACGCTGTGCAGTTATTTTCTTCTGATCGATATGACGGAATTCCTCCCACGGGGGAAGCTGAACGCCGCGCAGGGTAAAATAGGCACCGATCAGCGTCCGGTAATCGTTACCTGCAGCGCCGGCACTTTCTTTTAGCAGCCTGTACCACCTCACGATGTCGTACGTGGTTTCGGCAATGAACCGCCTATCGCGGGCGCCCCATTTGGGATTTTGTTTCAGACTTTTTTCAATAACCTTATCGGCGTACTTGTTTTCTTCAACGATCAACCGGAGAGCCTGCACTACCGCTTCGATGGTGGGATGATAAAATTTCATGATTCTCGCAGTCACAAGATAAGAAGAGTACACCCCATTCCCCATCCCCACCATTAATTCCCGGGGCCCATTTTGCAATTCCCCGAATGTTCATAAATTGATCGGCAAAGGCTCCTGCTATGTCAAGAGTTGCCATTGTACTTTACCGGCCGCTAAAGGGAAAGGAGGAGGAGCTGGTCGAACACCTTCGGGGGGCATTTCCCATGATGCGCCGAAATGGATTTATCACGGACAGAAAGGCGACTGGAATGAAGACTAAGGACGGCCGGCTTATCGTCGTATTCGAGTGGACGTCCGAAGAAGCGATCGAGAGGGCCGGCGAACATCCGGAGGTGCAGGAAAAGTGGATGGAAGTGGATCGGCTAAGCGCTTTTGACAGGGCTGCGAGCGTTCCGGAGTTCCAGCGCAGTCTTCCAGATTTTGAATATATTAATATTGAGTAATCAGGGACATGGCAGAAAGGTATACGTATATAGGTATATAGGGTAGATGCATTCACTCATTCACTCCTTCACCCATTGACTCACAGCTATGCAACGAAGAAATTTTATCCGCAACGGAATTGCTGCGACAGCCGGCACGCTGATCGCAGGAAGCACCTTCTCCTCGACCGCAGTTTCAGGCAATGGTAAATCAATTCCTCCGGGAGCGACCTTCAACCTGAACTATGCTCCCCATGCCGGCATGTTCAAAAACCATGCGGGAGACAATTTCATCGACCAGATCCGGTTTATGCACGAGCAGGGCTTCCGGGCTATCGAAGACAATGGACTGCTGGGCCGGTCCATTGACGAACAGAACAAGATCGGCTCCGAACTTGCTAAACTGGGTATGACCATGGGCGTATTTGTTGTGGATGGCGGCGACAATTGGAAGGTATCGCTGACGACCGGCAAGAAGGAATTTCTGGATGTCTTTGTTGATGCCTGCAAGAAGTCTGTAGAAGCTGCAAAACGCGTAAATGCAAAATGGATGACGGTCGTTCCCGGTTTCTTTGAACGAAATCTGCCAATGGGCATACAGACTTCGAATGTTATCGAAGCCTTCCGGCGCGGCGCTGAGATTTTTGAACCGCATGGACTTGTTATGGTAATGGAGCCACTAAGTGACACCCCTGATCTTTTCCTTCGCCATTCGGATCAGAGTTACATGATCTGTAAGGCGGTAAATTCCCCTTCATGCAAGATATTGTATGACATCTACCATATGCAGCGAAACGAGGGACATCTCATCCCGCACATTGATCTGTGCTGGGATGAAATCGCCTATTTCCAGATCGGTGACAATCCGGGAAGAAAAGAACCGACTACGGGTGAGATCAACTATAAAAATATTTTCAAACACGTTTATGATAAAGGATATCGCGGCGTGATGGGCATGGAACACGGCAATGCCGTGCCCGGCAAGGAGGGTGAACTTGCGCTGATCAAAGCATACCGCGAGAGCGACAGCTTTCTGAACCAGTAGGCAGTACGCAATAGACAGTAGGCAAAGCCGCCTTGACATTTTTGTGAAGCCAGTGCGTTTGGAGCAGCAGCAACGCTCACTCGTTGTCTACCCTACCTACAAGCTTCCCGATTATTCCGCATTTTCTTATGACTTTGCCTATTGTCCTTGCCTGCCTACTGCCTACTGCTTACTGCCCGCCGCCATCCGGAGAAGCTCATTGATCCGATTGGATTTAGCCAACCCGGCAGCTTCCCTTACTGCCCGCGGTGACATTTTCTTTACGGTCTTCTGAAGGATATCGACAACTTTCGATTCTTCGTGTTTGAAGGCAAAATCATCCAGGTAATGTTCAATGAATACAAGGCAAATGATGTCTTCCAGAAGCCGGGTATCGGGGTTGACATGGGGCTGCTTTTTCAGCAGGATGAATTTCACGAGTTCGATCGTATTCTCATCATACCCGCATTTCCGCAAAATTCCTTCCGCAATGGAAGCATGATGTTGCTTCAGTTCGTTGCGCCACTTGAGGTAACCTTTCCGGTCCATGGGATACGTGGAACGGGGGATCTGCCATCTCCCAATATGCTGGCAACGGGCGGCCAACTGAATATAGTCGGGTGCTTCCGGAGTATAGATCTTCAGTCGTTCCGTCATCCGCACAGCGTACAGCAATTCCTTTGGGTAGGATTGCTGGTCAGCTACCTCGATATTCGGGTCCTTTCTGTTGTACTCATCGAACGCGTTGATTGCCCTGATGAATTTTTCTTCCGACATACGGGAAGGTAGCAACGGGGGTTCAGGTTTCAAATTTCAACGCGACAAAATTCCGTCAGGAGCTGGCTCAGGGAACTCCTCAGGAAGCCGCAATCTTCAACAACCTTCCCGATGACGACAAAGGACAAGGTTTGCCGTAAACGTTCGAGGCTCCAATTGCGCAACGATTGCAGGGTTCCGGCAACAAGTCCATTGTCCGGGTCCTGACCGCTCAGGCTGATGACTGCCGCCGGTTCCGACAAACCACGAATAGCAGTGAAAATTCGGAGTGTCTCCTCTATATCCCAGGAGTCAACTGGTATTACTGCACTGGCTGTCGATTGCGCTGCAAGCACGGCATCACCCGGCACCAAACGGCCTTCCGGGACCCAGAAGCTCTCATTCCTGCCCCTCCACGTAAGCGGAATGCCGGATGCCGTTGTTGCCGACTGAAAGGACGAGACTGCCGGAATTATTTCC
Source organism: Cyclobacteriaceae bacterium (assembly GCA_036515095.1). Classification (GTDB taxonomy): domain Bacteria; phylum Bacteroidota; class Bacteroidia; order Cytophagales; family Cyclobacteriaceae; genus ZC4RG29. The sequence continues at coordinate 3,637 of DATBVZ010000535.1, forward strand.
GGGCGAACGTCGTGACTTCTGGCAAGATCAAGAACGGATAAGCCCCCCATTGCGAGGAAGCCATTCAGGTTCCCCGCCCAGACCATAGCCCTGTATCGCAAGGCGCAAGAGGTAATCATTCCATAAAGACGATGCGGGTCACATGCTTCATCCGTAAATGAGGTGCGGATGGGAATGAAATCGCAACCCGTTCCGGCGTGTACCCGAACCGTTTCCTGGGCGCATGCTTCGTACAGGATCACACCCGCACGGCGCAGAGCCAGAAAGCCCTTAACAGAAATCAGTTCCGGATCACCGTGCCGGCAATCCAGTATTGCCAGTTCTCTAAAAATCGTCATTCGGGACGTCTTTTACATTGATACGTAAAAATACGTATATTTTGCTTGATAATTTAACTAAACTACGTAATTTTACTGCACAATGTGTAATTTGGTACGTAAATAGACCGAGATGGAACGTATTCTTGTTGTTGGCAACGGAATGGTGGGCTTCAAGTTTTGCGAGAAACTAAGTAACAGCGACAAAGGGCGGAACTGCGAGCTGATCGTTTACGGCGAAGAGCCAAGGCCGGCATACGACCGGGTTCATCTCAGCAGTTTCTTTTCGGGCACCTCATCCGAGGATCTGCTGATGGCACCGCGCTCCTGGTACGCAGAACGCAACATTCAACTACACACCGGTGAACTCGTCACGGAGATTGATCGCGGGAATAAAACGATACGGACACACACAGGCCGTTCGGACCGGTACGACTACCTGGTTCTTGCGACCGGCTCAAGTGCATTTATCCCTGCCATAGAGGGAGTCGAACGTCACGGCGTATTTGTATACCGGACCATTGAAGACCTGAATCAGATTGCAGCGTATGGCAGAAAAGTCACCCGGGCGGCAGTGATGGGTGGCGGGTTGCTCGGACTGGAAGCGGCCAAGGCGCTCCTTGACCTCGGACTTGAAACTCATGTGGTGGAATATTCACCGCGCCTTATGCCAAAGCAAATCGATGACGCGGGCGCAGAGATACTTGCACACAAATTGACACAACTCAACATCAGCATGCATACCGGCAAGAATACCCGATCCATTGCGGGTAATGGCAAACTTGAGGGACTGATCTTCTCAGACGGGAGCCGGCTAGATGTTGAAATGCTGGTAATCTCTGCCGGAATACGTCCGCGGGATGAACTCGCACGGTCATCCGGACTCCGCGTTAATGCCCGCGGCGGCATTGTTGTTGATGATCATTTGCGCACCGACGACCCCTGTGTCTTTGCGATCGGGGAGGCCGTTGTGCATAACAATATGGTCTATGGCCTTGTGGCGCCAGGCTATGAAATGGCCGAGGTGGTTGTCCGCCAACTAAATGGTGATAATTCCCGCACATTCAGGGGGTTCGACATGTCTACAAAACTCAAACTGATCGGTGTGGATGTAGGAAGTTTTGGTGATCCCTTTGCCGAAACACCGGGAAGTATTCCTATTGTCTTCAAAGACAGAAGAAAGGGAATTTATAAGCGAATCAATATCTCAGAGGATGGCAAATATTTAACCGGAGGTATTTTGGTAGGCGATGCCGCAGTCTACAATATGCTGCACCAGATGGTGATGAATAAGGTGCCGCTGCCCGAGAACCCGGAAGCGCTCATTGGCATTGGCGGGAATGGAGCCGGTGAAACTGCGGGTGGCGTAAGCGGACTTCCTGAAACGGCACAGATTTGCTCCTGTGAAAACGTTACGAAGGCGGATATCATGCGCCAGGTAACGGAATGCGGCGTCGCTAAACTGGACGAAATAAAGAGATCTACGAAGGCGTGTACAGGATGTGGCGGCTGTGTCCCCATGGTAAATGATATTCTGAAACTTACCCTCGAATCGTTGGGGCACCGTGTAAAGAAAACCGTATGTGAACACTTTGATTATACACGGCAGGAATTGTATGATATCGTCAAAATCAAGGGAATCAAGTCTTTCAATGACCTGCTCGACTCACACGGGAAAGGCGACGGCTGTGAGATTTGTAAACCCGCCGTCGCTTCCATTCTGGCAAGCGTTTGGAATGACCTGATCGCCGAGCAGTCAACCATACAGGATACCAATGATCGCTACCTTGCCAACATACAACGCGGAGGTACCTATTCGGTGGTCCCCCGGATAGCAGGCGGTGAGATCACTCCGGAGAAACTGATGGCAATCGGGCGCATTGCAAAGAAGTATGACCTGTATACGAAGATCACCGGTGGTCAGCGTATTGATATGTTTGGCGCCCGCGTAGACCAGTTACCGGATATATGGGAGGAACTTATACATGCGGGGTTTGAAAGTGGCCATGCCTATGGTAAGGCGCTTCGCACCATTAAGAGTTGCGTCGGTTCTACCTGGTGCCGGTACGGAGTCCAGGACTCAGTCTCATTTGCTGTTTTCATTGAGAATCGATACAAAGGACTTCGCGCACCCCACAAAATCAAAGGAGCGGTCTCCGGATGCATCCGCGAATGCGCCGAGGCGCAATCAAAAGACTTTGGAATCATCGCCACAGAAAAGGGATGGAATCTTTATGTGGCAGGCAATGGTGGTGCCAGGCCCCAACATGCAAAATTGCTTGTTGCCGACTTGGATACGGAGACTTGTGTCAGGTTGGTCGACCGGTTTCTCATGTTCTACATTAAGACTGCGGATCCGCTTACCCGAACAGCCACCTGGCTTAACAAGATGGACGGTGGTTTGGAATACCTCCGCGATGTGATCGTCAATGATTCGCTGGGCATCGGGGAAGAACTGGAAGCTGAAATGAAAAGTCTGATCGCCAACTATCATTGTGAATGGAAGAAGGTGGTTGAGAATCCCCGGTTAAGAGCCCAGTATAAGCATTTTGTTAATAGCGAAGAATCAGATGATACGTTGCAGTTTGTGGACATGCGCGGGCAAAAATGCCCGGCGGACTGGAACAAGTGAATTGAGCAGACCAGCACGGTGGAATCAGGGACTTCCGGTAACGTAAAGAAAGACGATGGAAATATTGAATGAAATAAGATCCTTTACATCCAGCGAGATCGATGACATCAAAGTATGGTTCAAAGCGGCCCGCGTTTCCGACTTTCCCCGGGATGGAGGCGCGTGCGTACGGTATGAAGACATGCAGATCGCTGTTTTCAATTTTACACGGCGAAATGAATGGTACGCCTGCCAGAACCTTTGTCCGCATAAAATGCAAATGATCTTGTCAAGGGGTATGATCGGATCACACGAAGGTGAACCAAAGGTCGCCTGTCCATTCCACAAGAAAACCTTTTCACTCAAATCGGGTCAGTGCCTGAATGCGGACGTGGACAGCATTTCTGTTTTCCCGGTGCGTGTCGAGGACGGATTTGTCTATATAGGATTTACAAAATAAGATCCGCGAACACCTCCTGCGCGGTGATGTCAGGCTATTCCGGCCTGGCATTTTTTTTACTTCATGATAGGAATTTGCGTAATTTTGAAACGTGGCATGAATTTGAAATTTAAGGAAGCTGAACTCAGCCTTAACCGCTTTAGTCGCTTAGGTCTGCTTTACATTCTGGCGCTGAGTGTTATAGCCACTGTTGCCGTATTGGGCCAGATCCTGATCCAGCTCCATTTGCGCGATCAACTCACTGATTCCCGTGTGGTGAACGTTGCCGGGCGCCAACGGATGTTGAGTCAGCGCATTGCCAAATATGCGCTTTTTCTTGCGCCCGATCAGACCGAACAACGGCGAAATGAAATTCTCGGCGAGCTGCGAAGTTCGCTTATGCGATGGAAACTGTCGCAGGATGGACTGCTCAATGGCAACGACAGCCTGAATCTTCCGGGGAATAACAGTCCTGAGGTTCAGGCTATGTTTGACAAAATTGATCTTCATTTCAAGGCCATGTATTCCAGCGGGTCATCCCTTGTCGCCCTAATGGAACGAGATCCCGCCGTATCGTATGACTCACTCAAACCCTTTATCGGAACGATCGTCGGCCACGAATCCGGATTCCTGGAAGGGATGGATGGGATCGTGTTTCAGTACGATGCTGAAGCGCATGCCAAGGTGGAAACACTAAGCCGCCTCGAATACGTGCTCATCATCATCTCGCTTATCGTCATCCTTATGGAGATCCTGTTTGTCTTCCGGCCGACAACCGCTCAGGTTAACAAAACCATCAATAAGCTCATTCATTCGGAACAAAATGCGAGGCAACTGACCAAAGAGATCGGTGCGCTATATGGGTCACTGGAGAAATCGTATGAGCAGCTTTCCCAGGTAAACCAGCCGACAGAAAATCCCCGATTGTATGCAAAGACAGATCGCGGAGGGAATGTCATATTCCTGTCCGAGCTCTATTCGGAGATCAGTGGTCTTGAGGAGATCCGGCCACGCATGCGCCTGTGTGATCTGTTCAGTGGAGCCGGACTTGATGACGACTGGATGGACAGTATTGTGGAACATGCCGCCGAGGGAAGGGTATGGCAATCGGAAATTGCATTTAAAGGAAAGAACGCGGATGAGCTATTTGTGGAAATCACCGTCGTGCCTGTCATCGGCGAGGACGGGGAAGTGGAAGAGCTGATCGTTCTGGGCTCAGACATCACGAAGCAAAAATACGCCGAGAAGACCATGCGGCTAAAGAACCGCGCCGAGGTGGAAAAGAAGATCAATCAGCAGAAATTCAGGTCCGTGCTCATTCTCGAAGGGCAGGAGGAAGAACGCAAGCGCATAGCAATGGATATCCACGATGGTATCGGACAAATGCTTACCTCATTGAAGTACCAGATCGAGTCGATCGAAAGCAACATGGGTGAAAGGAATGACAAGAAAATCGCCGAGATCAAGCAAGGCATCAAAGATGTGATCAAGGAAGTGCGAAAGGTCACCTTTAACCTGAAGCCGACTGTACTTGGTGATTACGGGTTACAGGCGGCGCTGAATGTTTTTATCCAGGAGATCGGTAAACTTACCGATATTGAACTGGAATACCGGACCGAAGGGAGCATGACCTACCGTCTTCCTCAGAAGGTGGAAAATAATATTTTCAGAATTGTTCAGGAGGCTATTAACAATTCGATCAAGTACTCCAAAGCCACAAAAATTGAGGTCCTGTTGCAACAGAATGAAAATGATCTCATAATCACGGTAACGGATCAGGGAGAAGGTTTCGACGAAAAAATAATAGAAGCACGTGATGTCAATATCGAATCGGGCCGTGGTTTCTTTAATATGTACGAGAGAACAGAGTATATTAACGGCAATCTTGAGATCAAATCCGCCCCGGGCGAGGGTACGATGGTACGGCTTTCCGTGCCGTTGCGTAACACGGCTACGGCGGATGCTTAAAAAATGAGTACGAAAATCAACATAGTTCTTGCGGACGATCACGTGCTGGTGAGGAATGGCATTAAAGCCATGCTGGAGTCGGATTCAGATATCCAGGTGATCGGAGAAGCCAGCAGCGGTGCGGAAGCGCTTGAGGTTGCACGGCAGGTTCACCCGGATATCCTTGTCCTCGATATCAGGATGCCGGGCATGACGGGGCTTGAAGCGGCGGCCAAGCTTGAGAATGTGGCCCCCGACACAAAAGCGGTAATCCTGTCCATGCACGATTCCGAAGATTACGTCTTGCAGGCATTGGATGCCGGCGCCTATGGTTATCTGCTTAAGGATACGGACAAGAATGAATTCATCAGGGCATTAAAGCAGATCCAGGCGGGCAACAAGTATTTCAGCGGAGCAGTTTCCAACGCACTGGCAAACCGCCTGCTGAATGCAAAGCCGGCCACGAAGTTGTCGACCGTAGCGGAAGACCCGTATCATCTTACACGAAAGGAGAAAGAGATTCTTCGGCTGGTAATCGATGGCAAGCAGAACAAACATATCGCTGATACACTTGGTAAGAGCGTCCGGACCATAGAAACCCACCGTTTCAATATCATGAAAAAATTGAACGTCAACAACGCAATTGATATGGTCAATAAGGTAGTTAAGGAAAATCTTATCTAGAAACAGCCCGTTTTTTTTCACACCACATCCGGTTTGCCTCCTTCCCGCTGCTCCGCAACCGATTGCCCGATCTACTACTTCGATTTCTGAAATTTCTTCAAATTAAATACGTAAAACTACGTATAAAACGACATTATTACGTAAATTTACTACGTAATAACTACTTAGAATCATGTTAGACGCTGACGGCAGAGCTACGCGCATCGATCTCCTGGATTTCAAGACCCCTCCCATGCGCGCTTTTCACATCACGTGGCTGACTTTCTTTGCCTGTTTTTTCGGATGGTTTGGCATCGCTTCGCTTATGCCGGTGGTCCGTGACGATCTCGGACTGACCCGGGCGCAGGTTGGAAACATTATCATAGCGTCGGTCTCCATTACGATTGTTGCCCGACTGGCTATCGGCTGGCTGTGTGACAGGATCGGACCACGCATTACGTATACCGTCCTTCTCGTATTCGGATCACTGCCGGTGATGCTGATTGGATTGAGCCAAAGCTATGAATCCTTTCTATTGTTCCGTTTGGCAATTGGTGTGATCGGGGCTTCCTTCGTCGTCACGCAATACCATACTTCGGTCATGTTTGCGCCCAATGTAGTGGGCACTGCCAACGCTACCGTTGCAGGTTGGGGAAACATGGGTGGAGGTGTGACCCTGATGGTTATGCCGCTGATCTTCGCGGCGTTCGTCGGCCTGGGCTATATGGACGAAACCGCATGGCGCTACAGCATGGTTGTGCCGGGTGCCGCGTTGCTGGTTATGGGATTCGTCTACTACTTTTTTACCCAGGATACACCCGCTGGAAATTTGACTGAAGCGCGCAAGCGTAATCCTGAACCTGCCCGGGAAAAAAATGACGATAAAGCCGGCTTTCTGACCGCTTGCAGAGACTATCGTGTGTGGATACTGTTTCTGGTTTACGGAGCCTGCTTTGGTATCGAGATCACCATTGACAACATAGCCACCCTGTACTTTGTCGACCACTTTCAATTGGGACTGAAGGAGGCTGGTCTCATCGCCGGGCTCTTTGGCATGATGAACATCTTTGCGCGCGCGTTGGGCGGCATCTTTGGTGACAAAGCAGGAAACAAATTCGGATTGAAGGGAAGGATTCTGATGCTTGGCATTTTCCTGTTGCTGGAGGGATTGGGGATCATGCTCTTCTCGTCCATGGATATTCTTGCCTGGGCTATTATCACGATGCTGCTATTTGCACTGTTTCTGAAGATGTCTAACGGAGCAACCTACGCTGTAGTGCCTTTCATAAACAGGAAGGCAATAGGCGCGGTTTCCGGTATCGTGGGCGCCGGAGGCAATGTGGGAGCGGTGTTGGCCGGAATGCTCTTTGCATCCAATGACATCTCCTATCAAGGGAGCCTGTTCATAATCGGTGCAGTCGTATCCGTGGTTTCCATGCTTGCCTTGCTGCTGGCAGTCAGCCAAAAGAGGCAAGCCGGGGCACACTCAACAGCAGGGAAGGTTCTTGCCCCCATAAAGGAAGTGTATTCTCTGGCAGAAAGTAATTGATAGTAAACCGGATCTATGGCGTAAACCCCATTTAAAACCAAAGCCAAGCCGCTGCCAGGCAGCCGCTTCGTGAATAAAAAGAAAAGTCCCCCTTAGAACGGCGAATTCTTCCAGGGGACTAAAATTTAGTTGTAACACTAAACCCCAATTTATGTATAAGAATTTGCGCTTACCACATTTATTACTTCTTTTTTCCCTGGCACCTTGGCAGCATGTCATCGCACAAATAACCCTGTCAGCGGAAGTAAGACCCCGGGCGGAATACCGGGACGGATTCAAGACACTACTGTCAAAGGAATCCGATGCTGCCTTTTTCGTCGAGCAACGCAGCCGGCTGAACAGCCACTTCACCGCTGATAAATTTGACGTGTACCTCTCGCTTCAGGATGTGAGGATCTGGGGCAGCACATCGCAGGTTTATAAGTCAGACCCCTCGCTTCAGAACGTATACCAGGCATGGGCATCGTTTAAGTTCAACAGCAGGAATTCGCTTCTGGCAGGGCGGATGGAGCTGGACTATGACAACGTTCGTATCCTGGGAAACCTGGACTGGGCTTCGCAGGGTAGATCACACGACCTGCTGAAGTATGAGTACAAAGGAGAAAGCATCCGGTTTCATGCTGGTGCAGCCTTTAACCAGGATGCGGCTACTGCCGAGCCGGCAAAACTCAGCGGCACGTTCTACGGTGTGCCGGGCAATTACAAAACCATGCAGTTTGCCTGGTTCCATAAGGATTGGGAAAATTCAGGACTGTCGGTTCTGGTACTCAACAATGGAATTCAATCGGCATCCGATTCGACGGTTAATTTTTCGCAGACGTTCGGCATATACGGAACAAGGAAAATTGGCAGCACCCATCTCGAATACGATGGCTATTATCAATCCGGTAAAAATAACGCCGGCACCGACGTGGCAGCCTACATGTTCGGAGTCAATGCTACATTCTGGAAAGAAAGACCGCATAGCCTGACTGTCGGGCTCGACTACCTTTCGGGAGACAAATCAACCACCGGCGATAAAGACGAATACTTTGATCCTCTTTACGGAACGCACCATAAGTTTTACGGATTCATGGATCATTTCTACGTTGGGAACCCGCATAAGAAAAGAGGTCTGATTGACCTGTTTGTGCGGGCTAAGCTCAAAACCGGAAAGAAATCCTCGCTCCTGGTGCACGGGCATCAGTTCTTCGGACAATCAACGATCGTCGGCGAGTCAGGTGAAAACCTCTCTTCTTCTCTCGGAACAGAGATCGACCTCGTGTACGTGCAAAATGTCTCATCCGGCATACTGCTTAATGCAGGTTATTCTGCGCTTGTCCACACAAAGACGCTGGAATTTCTGAAGGATGTGCCTGACCCCGGAAACGCTTCATGGGCCTGGGTCATGATAAGCTTCAAACCCACATTGTTCACAACAAAGACCGATACCCAAAACTGAGAAACATGAAAAATATAACTACTCTATACAGACTCGTCATAGTTGGAGCTTCCATGATCCTTTCTATGATGCTTGATGCGTGCGGAAGCAAACCCGCATCTCCCGGTGCCGATGCATCCGCTCAGGTACACGCTGTTTCCGCAGGCGAGCCCGAAAAACAGGAGCTTGTTCTGGGTTTCATAAAACTGACAGACATGGCACCCCTTGCCATTGCAAAGGAAAAGGGATTTTTTGAGGATGAGGGACTGTATGTCAGGCTGGAAGCCCAGGCAAACTGGAAGGTTCTGCTCGACCGTGTGATCTCGGGAGAACTGGATGGGGCTCACATGTTGGCAGGACAACCTATCGGAGCAACAATAGGGTTCGGAACCCGCGCGCAAGTGGTAACACCGTTGAGCATGGACCTCAATGGAAATGGGGTTACAGTCTCCAATGAAGTGTGGCAGATAATGAAGAGCCAGGTGCCCATTGAGAACGGCAGGCATGTGCACCCTGTTAAGGCCGATGCCCTGAAGCCGGTTCTGGAAAAATTCAGGGAGGAAGGAAGACAATTCAAGATGGGAATGGTCTTTCCTGTCTCAACCCATAATTATGAACTGCGATACTGGCTGGCGGCAGCGGGCATTTCACCGGGCTACTATACGGAGAGTGATATTACCGGTACCGCCAATGCCGATGTGTTGTTGTCTGTGACACCGCCACCGCAGATGCCCGCTACGCTGGAGGCAGGTACCATTCACGGATATTGCGTCGGCGAGCCATGGAATCAGCAGGCGGTATTTAAAGGAATCGGTGTACCGGTTATTACCGACTATGAGATATGGAAAAACAATCCGGAAAAGGTATTCGGTGTAAGCAAAGCCTGGGCCGATCAGAATCCGAAGACTTTGGTTGCCTTAACCAAAGCCATGATTCGCGCCTGCAAATGGCTTGACGAAAACGAGATGATCAACCGCCGGGAAGCCGTTGAGATCCTCGCGCGTCCGGAGTATGTAGGCGCTGACGCAGAGGTAATTGCAAACAGCATGACCGGAACCTTTGAGTATGAGAAAGGCGACAAACGGGCCATGCCTGACTTCAACGTATTCTTCAACTATCATGCAACCTATCCGTACTACAGCGACTGCATATGGTACCTCACGCAGATGAGAAGGTGGGGACAGATCACCGATGCAAAGACGAATGACTGGTATTTGGAGACTGCCCGGAGTGTCTATCTGCCTGATGTATGGCTGGAAGCCGCTAATGCGCTGGTGAAGGAGGGTCATCTGTCACGTGAAGAGGTGCCGGATACGGATGGGTTTAAACCGGCATCAGGAGATTTCATCGATGGCATGATTTACGACGGAAAAGATCCCGTAGGCTATCTCAACAAATTTGCAATCGGACTAAAAGACATGATGCAATGAAACCAGTGAACAAGCAACGACCGGCTGCTTGTGCCGGCAAAATCTTTATCCCTGAATACTCGTGGTTATGAAAGCAATAGCAGTACGAATTTTTAACATGGCAGGAATGAAATGGCGAGTTCCATCCTTGAAGCTCCTTTCGGGCAAAACAATGATTGAGCAACTAAAAGTGACCTTGAAGAATGCTGGAATTCCTTTTTTGGCCATTCTCCTTTTCTTATTGATCTGGTCGGCTGGTGCAAGGCAAATCACGACCAGCCTGGGACAGGTTCCTGGCCCTGCCATGGTATGGGAGCAGGCCGCTGCGCTATGGCATGCGCACCTGGAGGAAAGGGAAAAGGCCGGTGCGTTCTATGCGCGACAGGATGCGCGTAACGCGGGAAAACTGGCAGACAATCCGCATGCGAGGATCTCCGCCATTGCGTACACCGGGAAACCAACTTACATAGACCAGATCGTCACCAGCCTCAAAACGGTATTCATGGGGTTTGTGATTGCCTCGCTTGTGGCATTGCCGATCGGTATTGCCTGCGGACTAAGCAAGACATTCATGAAAGCCTTTAATCCGTTGATCCAGGTGTTCAAACCTGTCTCTCCGTTGGCATGGCTACCCATTGTCACTATGATTGTCAGCGCGGTGTACGCGACCAACGATGGTTGGGTGCCTAAGTCCTTTATTATTTCGGCCATTACCGTCTCTCTTTGTTCGCTGTGGGTAACCTTGATCAATACGGCGCTCGGGGTATCTTCGGTAAGTCCGGACTACCTGAATGTTGCAAGAGTACTGCAGCTGTCCCCCATGAAGAAAACAATTAAGGTGCTGCTTCCGGCAGCATTACCGCTGATCTTCACCGGCTTGCGCATTTCACTTGGCGTTGGATGGATGGTGCTGATCGCTTCCGAGATGCTGGCCCAAAACCCCGGCCTGGGGAAGTTCATTTGGGACGAATTTCAAAACGGAAGCAGCCAGTCACTGGCGAAAATCATGGTAGCGGTCTTTACCATAGGCATCATCGGTTTCTTTCTTGATCGCGTAATGGTAGCGCTGCAGAGGTGGGTGAGTTTTGACAAGGCCGCTGTGGCATAAACAATACGCTATGTCTTTTGAACTAACAGGTGTCTCGAAGGGATTTGGCGAAGGAGAGAACCGCACCGAGGTACTCAGCAACATCAATTTGAGAATTGAGGAAAACGAATTCGTTGCAATCGTTGGACTGACCGGCAGCGGCAAGACAACGTTGATAAAACTGATGGCCGGCCTGTTGAGTCCCGACTCCGGCAAGATCGTATTCAAGGGCAAGCCGGTGCAGGGACCTGGAAAGGAACGAGGTGTGATCTTCCAGAACTATTCGTTGCTGCCGTGGTTCACCGTGCTTCAGAATGTGATGTTGTCTGTCAATGCGGTGTATCCCGGCTGGTCAAAGCAACGACGGATCGGGCATGCAAGAAAATGCGTTGATATGGTCAATCTGAGCGATGCGGTTGACAAGCGCCCCGCAGAATTGTCGGGTGGCATGAGGCAACGCGTTTCCGTTGCCCGAACGCTGGCCATGAATCCGGAAATGTTGTTGATGGACGAGCCGCTTAGCGCCCTTGATGCGATTACGCGCGCAGCGCTGCAAAAGGAAATCCTGAACCTGTGGAGCGCAAGCAAAGTCACCGCGCTGCTCATTACCAATGATGTCGATGAAGGCATACTGATGGCGGATCGGGTCATCCCGCTCAATCCGGGCCCGAAAGCCACGCTGGGACCTGACTTCAGAGTAGGAATTGAGCGTCCGCGCGATAAAAAGGTGCTCAATGAGAATCCGGGGTTCATAAAAGTTCGCAATCAGATTATATCATACCTCATGGACACCAGCAGTATGAACCGTACGAATGATGGACCCCGCTATACGCTTCCGGCCTTGTCGCCCCTGATGCTGGGAACAACAAAGCAAAAAAGGGGGATCTGGAAAATCAGGGAAAACTACAAGACAAGAGGTCCGCAATGATAAACGAAATGCCAACGATGCCGTCCGCCACCAAAGGAACGCATGCAGAAAGTCAGGTGAGCGTCGACATTATGAACCTTGCAAAGAAATATCCGTCGCCCGATGGTGAATACATTGTGCTTGAAGATCTCAACCTTCAGGTGATGAAGGAAGAGTTTGTTTCAATAA
>DATBVZ010000536.1:0-4675 GCA_036515095.1 Cyclobacteriaceae bacterium
AAGAGTAAACGATGAAATTCGCATTGCTATTGGGCTGAGAAGCTTTAACACAACATCCTTCAAGTTGAGCCCCATTAGAGGCGGCATATCGGTAGGACAGCTGCTGTGCATCGTAATAAATTAATCTACCTGAAAGTACCGACAAATCCACCCCGTGGCTGCAATTTCACCTTGATTCCCCGCCCATTTGTCTTCAATTTCGCGGTTGAAAAAGTGGCCGGTTCTCCCCCGTCGGTTATGATCTCAAGCACCGTCTCATTTGCCAGGAAAGGAAGGTCAAACGTAATCTCCTGGTCCCGGTTTTCTCCATTGATACCACCAATGTACCAGTCATTGCCTTTTCTCCTGGCGATTACGACGTACGTTCCCGGAATTCCGGCAACATACCGCGTCTCGTCCCACACGACCGGTACCCTTTTTAGAAAATTTTTGGGCGACTCGGGAAGGGATTGATAGGAGCTCATCCGGTCGGCGAAATGAAATACACCGGATTCAAATACAATGGAAAGCGCCAACTCATGACCGACGGAAGTTTGCCGTATCGCCTCGCGCTTGTTGGTAAAGGTGACCGGCGTATAGTCCATCGATCCGACGACATTACGGGTAAAGGGGAGAATGGTATTGTGCGAGGGTGCCTTGTCGCAAAACTCCTGGCGGCCGTAGCCTTCCGCACCTTTTACAGATTCCATAGATACAAGGTGCGGGTAGGTGCGTTCCCAACCCCGCGGCAGCGTCGAACCATGAAAATTGACCATAATCCGGTAATCAGCCGCATCGCGTAAAATATCCATGTACCGTTGAATGACGGGCTGCTTGTCGCTATCAAAAAAATCAACCTTGATCCCCTTAACACCCCATTCTTTTATTTTTTTCATTTCTTCTCCGCGCGATTCGGTAAATGCCATCAGGTTTGCCATGCTTAAGGTGTCACCCTCGCGTCCCATACCCGAGTGATACCACAGAAAGACTCCTACACCTTTCGAATTCGCATACCGTACAATATCTTCAGCGCTCCCCCCTTCCATCCGGGGCCATCCCGAATCAATAAGGACATACTCCCAGCCCATCGACGCCGTGAAATCCACATACTCTTTTTGAGCCTTGAAATCGCGTGCCGAACTTCCTACCGACCACCAGCTCCAGCTCGCCCGCCCGGGCTTTATCCAGGACGTGTCTTCTATTTCCGAAGGGGGGTTTAGATCGGTGATCAATGTTGTTTCGAGTATGGTTGACAACGATGACCCGATTACAATGACACGCCAGGGTGTAGCCCATGGCAATGAGGATGATGGTTCGGGGTCAGCGCTGCTGGTAACTTCCTCTTTCTCCGGAAATCGAATGCTGTAGATACCGTTGTTTGCTTTGTCTTCAAGGTGCGTTGCACAATAATGCTCATCCAGGCCGGCTTCGGTAATCAAAATCCAATTCGTGTTGATATTGAACAACGCAGGAAATGCCCATCCCGCGGGGTTAGGCGATGCTGTGCCCGGTGTTATTGCATTTTCGTAATAGGTTTCATAGCAAGGTTTCTTTCGCACGTTCAGGTCATACGGCTGTATCCATGCCTTGGCCTCACGGGTGATTGCAAAACCCGACTTTTCACGAATAATCTTCCTCACCGTGTTATCTCCGGACGGAAAATAATACCGAAAGGCCACGCCATCGCGAAAAGCCCGGAAGATTATCTCAATTCTATCAGACGAAGAGTTTTCAAACGTGAGTTTGAGTTCATTCGCCTGCTTTTGGTTCTGCACCTTCTTTCCCACCAATAGCGTATACACCTCCTCAATTTTTGTTTCCTTTTTACTCACGAATTTCAACCCGGTCGAAAAATCTGCATCATCGCGCTCAACTCCCAGCGGAGACTGTTCAATAACAGGTTGCCTGTTGAGGGATGCATTGTACGACACGACACCGCCCTCGTTCATGATGTTCACGACAATGTTCTTATCCGGAGAAAATAATCGCCATCGTTGCCCCGATGCCGGCAGCTGTAACGCAATGAACAGAACCGATGGCAGAAATAGGAATCGAATCATCCCTGCCGGGGGAAAAGACAAAGTGCGTAATCTAGGAGCAGAGGCAGTTGCAGGAGCAATAGGCAGTAGGCAGTTCCCAGTAGGCAAAGCAAACGTTGAAATTTGTGTTACCATCGAAGTGCTGTTAGTGAACCAAGTGGTATTGTGTTAATATCTTCGGTTTCAGCCCCAGCGGGGCTTTATGTTTGTAGGCTGTTGTTTCGAATTTAGGGGACGCGCCACCGATGATCCTAATCGAAGCGAATACTTTCATGGCGCGCAACAAAGGTGACCGTTGATCCGGGCACAATCTGTCAGAGGGAACGAGTTGTTTCGTATGCACAGGGGGTACTTTCGTTGTGGTCCAAAAAATCACACTAAATATGGTCCATTTGTAGAATAATTTATCAATCTGGATTTTTTTCGGACAATAGTGAAATCGACTAAGGTGTTTCAGATTTCTTGTCCAAATTCAAAAAGACCGTCTTCATTCCGGGGGATGTTACGCCCAATACACTCCGGCCCTTGTTGGTCTCTATCCGGATCACGGCCCGTCCGTTGTACGCCTGGACTTTTCGCGACCCGGAAGAAGTTCCCAGATTATCGATAAGTCTCCCGTCGCCGGCCAAAGAAAAATAAACCCAGTCTCTTGCGTCAAGGCACGGTATGTTGTTCTCATCCCGGAGATGTGCCTCCACGGTTACCGTGCCATTTTCTTCCGCCAGTTTTTGAACCACGATTTGCGCAGGCCTGTTCCATTTGGCGGTCTGATAGTACTGTACGATTTCATCCTCCACCCTTTCCCCGCCCTTCCTGGCGACAACGCGAAAATGGTAGCGTCCCTCCTGCATCGGCACGGACCAGCGCAGGCCTGCGGCAGGAAAATCCTGGCTGTCGCGCTTTTTTCTGCCAAGGCTCGTTCCATTGACAAACAATTCCGCTTCATCACAATTGGAATAAACCTTCACCGTCTTCAACTCTCCGGCATCCCCCCAACGCACGGGCCAGGTGTGTCCATATATATGGACCATTGGCGTCTCTGCCCAATACGATTGAAAAACATAATACGATTCCTTCTTCGTGAAGTCCCTTTCGACAACTCCTTTCTGGTTTACATAAGGAACGGGATTATCCGGGCGTCCCGGCGTAGAAAAATCCTTAAATGGCCAGTAGGCGCTACCGGTTAGCCAGGGCATCCCCTCCTGCTCTTTCAAATGCCAGTCAATGAGATTGCATACGTACGTTTCACTCCAGTCACCATCTTTTGAAAACCGGGCATCACCACCATGAAAGGCCGTGTCACCAATGCGCTCGTCCACACCTGTTCCGGTTCGAATGTGGGCCAAAATATTCTCCGGTTCCTCCGAATGCCGCATGGCATGGCTGTCCCCTCCCCACTCCACGTGAAGAAAATGCTTTACTTTACTGAACTCCCTTTCCGACTCGGCCTTATACTCCATATAACGTCCACGATACCAACCCGCCCAGATAGAAGGTGAATACACATCCACGATATCTTTACAAAAATCGCAACGACGTATGGCGGTCTTTCGTGAAGCATCCAAGTTATGCGAAATCTCATTCAGTTCTTTCATGAATTCGCGAATCTTCTCCTTGTCAAACTCCGGAAAGTCGCCGGGCCAGTCGTTCTCATTACCCAGCCCCCAAATGATCACGGAAGGATGATTGTAATGTTGTTCGATCATGTTTTTCAGCATTCTCCGGGCCTGGTCCTTATACAGGATACCGCCAAGTCCGCCCCGGCACCACGGTATCTCTTCCCAGACAAGCATGCCAAGGCTATCGCATAAATCCAGTATGATGCGCGACTGCTGATAGTGTCCCAGTCGGATAAAGTTCGTCCCCATCTCCTTTATCAGCGCCATCTCCCTGCGCATCTGCTGTTCAGTCAACGCATTTCCCACGCTTGCATGATCCTCATGACGATGCGTTCCTTTTAATAGCAACTGCTTGCCGTTCAGGTAGAACGGGCCCTGCTCCGCGAATTCAAATGACCGAAAGCCAATTTTCTCATGGCGGACATGCTTTCCCGAAGGTGAGTTCACCGTTACCGTCAAATTGTAGAGCACCGGCTTCGAAGGAGACCATAGGGAAGGCTTTTTGATTTCAGTCTGCCATTGATAATCCCGGGATGGATCGACCGGTCCACTAAACTGAGCGACGGTTTTGCCTTTGTCGTCCGCCAGTTGTATTTCGAGTTGAGCCGGTGAATTCGCTGCGTAATTGGTAAAGGTGGTAGTAACACGGAGTACGGCATCCACACCGTTTTCATCCATTTGCGGAGATGCCAATACCTTTCCAATTGACAATGCAGGAGCATGAACAAGGTTAAGGTAGCGGTAAATACCGCCATACAGATTGAAATCCGAAAGACTGGAAGGTATCATCTCAAGATCGCGTGAGTTGTCACACCGGATGGAGATGGGAACCTTGCCTTTGAATTGGAATTTAAATAGATCGGTTTTCTTAAAACGCTCAACCGCATCAGTAATGTCAAGGGTCCACTCATCATAACCACCAACGTGCGATCCGACTTTGGTCAGATAAACATACACCTCTGTTTTTTGCCCGGCGCCCTCAAAGTGAAGCATTGTTCTCCCGCCATCGAAAGGGTTATCCATTTCCAGCTGCGTTCG
>DATBVZ010000537.1:0-4685 GCA_036515095.1 Cyclobacteriaceae bacterium
AGCTTTCCAGCATCCGCTCAACGAACAAGGTCGATTACCTGATCGTGGATTGCGCCGGAAAGACAACCGATGAAGGTATCCGAAAACTCAGTCTCATCAGCGACGCCATCATCGTGCCTACGAGCCTCACACAAAATGACCTGCTGGTCACGTATCAGACAGTGACTGACCTGGCACCCGCGCGCAAGCTGAATCCAAACCTCAGGATACTCATCCTTCCTAACCGCATTCACAACTCGACGGCATTGTACACAGTCCGGGAGAATCTAAAGAACCTGGACGCCACGATCCTACCTGTAATTGTCCCTCAAAAGAATCTTTTCGTAAATTTCAGCACGCTTACCCCGGAAAGGGATTACTTTCCGATCGCCGCAGAAATTTTGAAGAATTTATCATGAGCAAAAAGAAAAACACGCTGAAAGACCTTGATGCGTTCCTAAAGCAGCAGGCCGCTACCATCGTGCCGCCGGCAACGCTGAGCGAAAAGATTGACGAAATCCGCGAATCGGAGGAAGAAAAAGATTCATCAGTGAACATGCGGATGGAGAAGATCATCTCGGACCTCACCGACCTGTCCATGAAAGAAAAAACGAATTTCCGTCAGTCATTGTATGACCTGATCCTGCGATCCGTAAACGCCCAACCGTCTCCTGAGGCTGCGGATACATTGTTAATTAACACCGTACTTTATCTTAAACATGGCGATAATTGGAAAGACGTGATTCGCAACTACTGGAGAAAGCGCTACAAAAGCGAAAGCCGGTGACATTCGTCAGAAGCCCCGGCAAGCTATGCCAATTGCCCTAACTACCTCTTATGAAATTCGGAACCAAAGCAGTACACGCCGGTGTTAAGCCGGACCCCTCCACGGGCGCTATCATGACGCCAATTTTTCAAACTTCAACGTATGTGCAGGAATCGCCGGCGCGTCATAAGGGCTATGCGTATGCGCGGGGCTCTAATCCCACGAGGGATGCGCTCCAAAAGAGCATCGCTGCCCTGGAAGACGGCGCGTATGGGATTTGCTTCTCCTCCGGAATGGGTGCGACGGATGCGGTGATCAAACTCCTTCAGCCGGGTGATGAGGTGATTACCAGTACGGACCTTTATGGCGGCTCCTACAGGATGTTCAGAAAGATCTATGAAAAGTTTGGTATAAAATTCCACTTCATTGACCTGATGCATTCGGAAAATATCGCTCCCTATCTAACCAATAAAACCCGATTGTTCTGGCTTGAGACACCCACCAATCCGTTAATGAACATTATTGACATTGAAGCGTGTACAGAAATCGCCAAACAAAACGACATACTTGTTGCAGTAGACAATACCTTTGCGTCACCCTACCTGCAAAATCCACTTGCTCTCGGAGCAGACATTGTCATGCACTCCGTTACCAAATACCTGGGCGGACATTCGGATGTGATCATGGGAGCACTCGTCATGAACGACGAACAATTATACAGGGACCTGGCGTTCATTCAGAATAGCTGCGGTGCAGTGCCTGGCCCGCAGGATTCATTTTTGGTCTTGCGCGGAATAAAAACCCTGCACCTGAGAATGGAACGTCATTGTGCCAACGGAAGGCACGTGGCTGAATTTTTAAGAAATCATCCTAAAGTAGGCAACGTATATTGGCCCGGCTTTCCCGATCATCCGAATCATCAGGTGGCCAAAAAGCAAATGAAGGATTTCGGCGGCATGTTGTCGTTTACACTGAAGGACGACCAGCAGGATAAGGCTGTTCGTCTCATGGAAAGCGTGGAGTTATTTTCGCTGGCGGAGTCGCTGGGCGGTGTGGAGTCATTGATCAATCACCCGGCATCAATGACCCATGCAAGCATACCGCCCGAAGACAGGATACGAAGCGGCCTGGTGGATTCGTTGATCCGGTTAAGTATAGGTGTGGAAGACGCAGAAGATTTGCTGGAGGATCTCAGCCAGGCCCTGGAAAAAGTGTAAAGGCCTGCAATGACTGCAGGCCTTTACACGGAATGGGGATCCGTATCGTCAGCAATAGTTAGTTCGGCCGCTCCCGTTGATTGTGCTTTGCCCTGCGAATGTGCCTGCTCGCACGATCCTGTTTCCGTTCCAGGACAGCTCCTTCGCGCCGTGTTACAACGCCGTCACCTTCAACCCGGCGTTCCGTTCTTCGCACCCGGCGTTGCTCCCGTTTTAATGCGGTGCGTTCGCGATGCGTTATTTCACCATCGGCGCGTCCTTCGGCGATGCGGACATGCTGGGTCGCCTGCCTCGCATCCGTGCGGGTGACTTCCTGGGCCTTTGCCATAAATGCGGCCATCAATAACGCGATGGCCAAAATAATTTCCCTTTTCATAGTCATAAAAAATTTAGTAGTGACCATTTCGCGGTTGCCTTGACGGGTATTACGCGAAATTTCATCTTTGACAGCGCATGGCCGGTAAGGTTTAAGCAGGGGAAGGGCACAGAGCAACACCGGGGTCGGATCAGCTCCTGTGATGGGAAATTGGCTGTTTCTGGGGAAAAGTAATCGTAAATTCACTCCCTTTTTTTGGCTCAGAATGAAGGGCAATTTCACCCTCCAGACGGTCAACGAGGGTCTTGACGATAGCAAGCCCCAGCCCGTTTGAACTCTCCCCACCCGTAGGACGGGCGCTTAGCTTTCGGAATTTTTGAAAAAGCATTGATTTGTCCTCCTCGGAAAATCCGGGTCCGTGATCCCTTACTTTTATCCAGAATTGTCCGTCCGATCCGCCCGCGGTTACATCCACTGTCGAATTGTGCTCCGAAAACTTAATGGCATTGGAGACCAGGTTCTCCAGTATCCGGCCAAGGTAGTCGGCATCCGTGATTATCTTATTCTCCGCCGCATCTATATTCAGCCTGATCTTTTTTTGTTCAGCCACCTGCGTGAATGATTCCAGCTTGCTGGTAAGGAAGTTTTTCATATCTATGCTGGAGTATTCGGGCAGAACATTCTCTTCCAGCATATTTACATCGAGCAGGTCTTTGATGAGATCAAGTCCGGCCTGCGTTGCGTCCCTGATCATCTGTATATACGTCCTTTGTTCGTGTGGATCAAGGCCGTCCATCTCGAGGAGATCCGTAAGGCCCTTAATCCGGTTAATGGGGGCCTTGAGATCATGCGCAACGATACTCATTAACGTATCCTTCTCATGGTTCAATTCCGACAATTCTGCATTTCGCCGCGACAACTTTTCGTTTTGCCGGACGATCTCCTCGCGCTGCATCTGGATCTCAGCATTTTTCCCTGCCAGCTTGTAGTTGATATCCCGGCGCTTTCTGCTATTAAACCAATGGATGCCGGAAAGGATGCTTATAAACACAATGATGATGACGAGCATGACGTTTTGCAGCTTCTGTTTGTTCAGGGTAGCTTCGTTGGCCCGATGGGATGCCACGAGCAGCTCGTTTTCCTTTTCCTTCTTTTCGATCTCAAGTTGAAACCGGAGTCGCTCGATCTGACGCGCCAGGTCGACATTCTGAAGGGACCCGTTAAGAATGAGGTATTTGTTGGAATGTTCGATCCCCTTTTGCTTTTCTCCGCGATTCATGTACAGTTTGCTCAAATAAAAATGGGCATCGCGCTCCAGCAACATGTTACCCGTATTTTCCGCATCATTTATGACCTTGGTGAGGTAGCCAATAGCCAGCTCATAATTATTGGTCTCAAAGTGAAGACGCCCCAGCAAGAGGTTGGTTCTTGGAAACAGGCGGTGGTTGTCAGTTGAATGAACGATATCGTATGCTGCATTCGCGGCTGTAAATGCATCCGGCAATTGATTTTCATCCAACAGAAATTCCCCAAGCGCCAGGTTGATTTCTGCCAGGCTGATCTTATCATCGATGCTGCGGGCAATGGAGTCAGCTTCCTGCAGAGCGAGGATTGCGTTAGCTGTATCCCTGACCACTTCGTATACCAACCCAAGTTCCATTAAGGCCGACAGAATACCTCTTGGTGATCCGATTTGTTTCCGAAGATCATAGGCCTTAAGAGACATTTGCAGCGCCTTGTCAAGGTCATTTTGGGATTTATAAAGGCTTGCCAGGCTTCGCGCTACATACGACAATCCGCTGACGTCGTTAACGGCCCTGAATATGGCCTCCGCTTCAATGAAATTGTGGTACGCCCTGGCCATGTCTCCCTGGTCAAAGAACAACCGGCCGAAATTGTTGTACCCAAAGCCCAGTTGTACCGAATCCCCTTCTTCCCGGGCAAGGGCGATAGCCATCGTGTGATAATCGAACGAGGATTTGTAATCTCCCTTATAGGTATAAGCCAGTCCGATAAAACTGAGCGGTTTTGAAAGTCCTTTGGATATTTTAAGTTCCTTGCCCAGTTCATACGCCCGTTCGCAGTAATAGATTGTGCTATCCGGGTAGGATAACCGATACTCAAAACCAATTTCATTGAGAAGATCGAATCTGGGAATGCCCTTGGCCGTCGAAATTGCCCGTCTCAGGCTGTCAATACGGGAGACATTCTGTGCCTGAACCAGCGAAGGGAGCACTACAAACACCAAAAAGCCAACAATCTTGTACACAAGTCCAGTATTGAAATCACAATGGCCCGGGAGGATTTTGGCGCCAATATAGGAAAAGGGTCGTTTTGATCACGGATTATTTTCGATACCCTAGTCCTCCTCCACGTAATTAAGGTCCTTATAAAAAGTCTCCCTGAG
>DATBVZ010000538.1:0-6035 GCA_036515095.1 Cyclobacteriaceae bacterium
ATCCTGAAGAAACTGTACAATTTCAAACACGAACATTTTATCATACCTGGCCAGGAAAAGGTCAAGGCGGCGCTTGAGCGTGTGGGGTATATGAAAGTAAAATTCCTGGATGGCAACAGAATATTCCTGAGCGAGCCTGGCATGCACATCGGCTTTGGCGCGATTGGCAAGGGTTACGCGGCCGACCGGGTAAAGCAGTTAATGATGGCCCGCGGCGTAAAGGGAGGCGTGATCAACGCCAGCGGCGACCTGGCAGCGTGGGGCAGCAGGCTGGATGCAAAGCCATGGACCATAGGCATTGCCGATCCTGAGAACCCGGGTCGGGCGCTCATGCGGATCCCTCTCGTCAACGCAGCCGTCGCCACATCCGGCGACTATGAACGATTTTTTGAATTGAACGGGAAGCGTTACTCCCATACCATTGACCCCACCAGCGGAAAGCCCGTGTGTGGCGTGAAAAGTGTAACCGTGGTGAGCCGAAGCGCGGAGTTGTCGGATGCCCTTGCCACTGCGGTGTTTATCATGGGCCCGTCAACCGGACTCCACCTCATTGAGCAATTGCCCGGCACCCATGCATTGCTGATCAGGGAGGGGAATGAAGTTATGATGACATCCCACCTTAAGCCGGATCTCCATGGGCAATTTGCATAAGTGTTTCCTGCTGTTCCTGCTGGTCGCAGTAGTGGCGGCATGCCAGCCTGTGCGACCGTATCAGCGCGTCTACCTGAACGATCACGAAATGCAGCACGGACAGCACGGCGCGCAATCATTTGAGGAAAGCGTGCAGACCTATCGCGAAGGCGCCACCGGTGGCGGCGGAAGTAAAACCAGCGGCGGATGCGGATGCAACTAGCCAAGACGTTGTCATGAAGAAAAGATACCTGGCGATAGGGTTGCTGGCCGCATCCATGACCACCTTCGGACAACGGAACGACAGCGCCTACGTAAAGCGGAAGATCTCCACAACCGACATACAGGCTTTGTTTTCGTATTACACGCAGGACGGCGAACATTCGGCTGTTACAGGCGGAAGGGGCACGGAAGACCTGCAGGTGTATTCCACCTCGTTGGAGCTCGACCACCAGAAGGATTCCATTCGTTCGTTTCATATGATGGCGGGGCTGGATATCATCAGTTCGGCGTCGACGGACAATATCGATTTTGAAATGTCATCTGCCTCGAAGACCGATTTCCGGGCATACCTGAAGGCGGGGATCGGACGCAAGCTGCCGGGCTCCGGATTCACGGCCGGAATTAACGGGTCATTTTCGTTTGAATCCGATTATTGGTCGCTTGGCCCCGGCGCGCATATCAGCCATAGCAATTCAGATCAGACCCGTGAGTGGACACTGGCGGCACAGGTTTATTTTGACGACCTCAGGTGGTTTGATCACGGGAAGCATGAGGAGCTGATCTATCCTGCGGAGATGCGTCACAAGGAATGGTTTGATGCCTACCGGAGGACTTCCTATAACCTTTCCTTCAGCCTCTACCAGGTGATCAACCGGCGGATGTCGGTGGGATTTTATCCCGGGGTTGCCTATCAGTCGGGTTTGTTGTCTACCCCTTTTCACCGCGTTTACTTCATCGATGAGACCGGGAGAGTGGAGAACCTTCCGCGGAGTCGCTTTAAGGTCCCGGTGCGCATTCAGCTCAACACATTCATCGGCAGTCGCTGGATCCTGAGAACGTACTACCGGTACTATTGGGATGATTTCGGGATCACCGCGCACACCCTGAGTGCGGAATCGCCCATAAAGCTCTCCCGCATCGTTACGCTGATCCCCTTTGTCCGCGTTTATCGTCAGACTGCCGCCGATCATTTCAAACCCTATGGGTTGCACGAGGTTGACCAGGAATACTACACCTCCGACTACGACCTGTCGCAGTTGGAGAGCTACAAGACCGGATTGGGCATCCGGTATGCACCACACTCCGGCAAAGGAAACACCATCTTCAAAGAAGCCGAGATCCGTTACGCCTTCTACAAACGCTCTGATGATCTTACAGCGAATATGATATCGTTGTTTCTAAATTGGGAGAAATGATGTGTTGATGTGTTGATAGGCCTGCCTGCCTCGCGCCGGCCTTCAGGTGGGGCAGGCAAATTGATGCGTTGACGGTTGGTTTGATGTAAAAAGGTTAGTGTTATTTAGTGACTTGTGCTTAGAGGCAAAAAAATGGGGAACACCATGTCCATATCACCAGCTGCACCCGGGGATGCCCCGGCCCTGGAGCAGCTCATTAACTCCGCCTACCGCGGCGAGTTCGCCAAGCAGGGCTGGACTACCGAGGCGGACCTCCTGGATGGCACGCGGACCGATGCGGAGTTGATCCGGGGGATCATAGCCAATCCGCATAGCCTGTTATTGAAAGCGACAGGCAAAGAAGGCATCGTCGGCTGCGTAGAACTCCGGCAGGATGGCAATAAGCTTTACCTCGGCATGCTCACCGTCCGTCCTGACATCCAGGGCCGCGGCATTGGCAAAGCCCTCATGAACGCCGCCGAAGCCGAAGCCGCCAGGCGAAACTGCGCTGCCGTCTTCATGAGCGTCATCACCACCCGCACGGAACTCATCGACTGGTACACACGCCATGGCTATCACGACACGGGCAAACGGACACCGTTTGCATTCACGGATCCGAGGTTTGGGAAGCCGAAGGCTGAATTGGAGTTTGCAGTGCTTGAGAAGGAAATACGGAATAGCGAAATAAGGAAGTAGGGGGAGGGGAATGTAGGGTGAGGCGGTCTGTTGGGTGCTTCGAACATTGGCATTTTCCTTGGCGCTCATTGCTTCCGATACCAAAGCTGGCGGAGGGCCAAACTAACCCCTGCACGACATGGAAGTCGATGCGCAATAGTAAGCAACTATTTTAAAGGGCGTAAAGAACCGGGATGAGCAGTTGCTTTAATTCTAATAAATTAAAAGAACAATTTCACCTCCATTCAGTTTAAGGGTATTGTCAGAAAGAGTTTTCAAATCCGTTTCCTGGCCGTTCACGAGTAGTTTTTTTGCATTTTTAACATTGATCAGCATACTCCAGTCGTCAAGGGTTTGTTGAATACGGTATTCCTTGTGGTCATCCTTTTGAATGATAGCCAGGCTTAATGCATTATCACCCACCTTCACATTTCTGATGGACACATCCTTCCAGTGTTTGGGTAGGTTGGGTGAAATGGAAATACTTTTTTCGTAAGCCCTTGGTTTAATGCCAAAGAAATGGTTAACGATAGGAACAGCCACACCATAAATATTCCAGGCTTGAGTAATCATGCCAAAGTCGGGTGAGACTTCATACATGGAGCCGGGTAAGGCATAGCTGAACGATTGGTTGAGTTTTGAAATATATTCCAGTGCTTCTTCTGCACTTCCATACTTTGAAGCGGCAACAGCCTGCACACCCGTAGGCAGGGTCATGACGGCGCCGGTGTATGAAAAGGTCTTCTTACGTGATTTCAACACTACACTGTCGGGTTCATTGGTTCTGTCAATACCAGTAACAAAAACGCCAAATGGATTTTCGTAAGTCTTGGCTTTTTTGAGGGCAGCTTGCGCTTTATCTGCATCGGCAACGCCGGTTTCAAGCGGGGTATTCACCGCCCAATTGTGGTAGATAACATGCGGAATGCTTTTATTGATGCTGTACTTCTTCATTTGCTTTTGTGTTTCCTTCAATTCAGCAACAGCCCAGGATTTGCCAAGTGTATCGGACCTTAAAAGCGCGGCTTTCAGAACCGGCATTGCTTCTGCTGTTGTTCCTCTGAAATCTCCGAATGAATTTTCATTCGGTTTCCACCATTCCTTATTGATTCTTGCTTTCAGTTCATCGGCTAATGCTTGATATTCAGTTGCCATGCTCTGTTCATCAAGTGCTCTGGCCAATGCCGCAGCACTAGCCAGTGCCTGTTGTGTATAGGCCGCTACATCAATCATTTCCAATTCAGATTCTAAGCCGGGTATTTCCATCATGCCACTGCCATTCGGGTAACGGTTGCCATCGGGGTCACGTTCTTCCAGCAGCCACTTCATGCCTTTTTTCAGATCCGGAAAAAGTCGGGTAACCAATTCTTTATCCCCTGTCCATTCGTAATACGTATTTACAAGAGTCATGAACTGCGCGGTTTCATTTACGTTTCCTTTATTGTATACCGATCCATTGGTTGATACCTCATGAATAATGCGCCCGTTATTATTCGTTTCCCGGGATATTTTATGAAGTAAAAGAATCGTGTTTTTTGCAAGTTCATGATCGCCGGTTGCCAAAACGCCCTGCAACGAATAAGCAGCATCTGCTCCAAACCACCATGGATAATCCGGAAGGCCGGCACAAAGACCAATTCCTAGTTCGGGAACATTTCGCACCAGCCAATCGGTATTGTATTTGAGCCACTCATACATTTGCTCAATGTTTTTATCGGGGATAGTGAGTTGTGCAGTGTTCGTAATATTTTTATAGCGATCAATTTTTTGTGTGAGTTTTTCTCTTCCCCGTGTCTTTATTGTTTCGTAGTTGGCGCGAAGTGCTTTTTCTGTCAGATAACTTCCGGCAATGAAAACCGGTATAGTTACTTCGCTATTAGCTTGAACCGTTAGTGAATAAGATAAGGTAGCGTTTTTGCCTAAGCCCTTACGTTGAGGTGATGTGCATTCATTCTTGGTAGCCGTGAAACTTGCCTTTAATGTTGATCCGAACATGACAAACCACGGGTTGTCTTTATCTTTTGCTATAACGGCTGATGATTTTTCATCAAACAAGATTTCATCTTCAGCATCCACCATGTTGGTGCGCTCGCCCAGCCAGGTTGGTCGCAGGTCTGTCATTCCCGTGAAGGAGAATCTAACTGCTTTGTCGTTGGTTCCCTTGTTAACAATTCTGAATTCTACTATGGCTCCTTCGACTCCATCGGGTATAAATTGAATCCGATCGATCTCCAGGTTTTCCTGGGGCCAGGTAAAATGGTGATGGTTTGCCATGGGATAGTTGATAAACTGTTCGGCTTTATCCAGGCAAAAGGACCGGTTCCTGTTCCCAGTAGTTAATTGAGCAGCAAAACCATCCAGGAGTTTTATGGGATGATCCCACACGCCGCCCATCTCCCCATCAATATGCCAGCCCAAATCCGGGAAGCTTCCATCTTGATGACCAATTATGTAAATTCGATCTCCCGCAGTTACAAAGGGTGAAGCGAGGTATTGCGTCTTTCCTTCAATGGCAGCGAGGTTGATTATTTCCGGATAGAAGGAGGGGTCTGTTTTTTGGCCGGTAGTTGAGCAACCGGTAAAGAGAAATGAAATAAGTGCGAATAGCGTGGCTGTAGCTTTCATGAAACTAAGGTAATTATTAACGGGAATCGAGGCTCCTTAAACGGACCAAAAGTTTTGCGAAGTACTAAAAGAGTAGCGATTGACTTATCAGCGGACATGCGCTCTGCCGGAATTACGATACCAGCTGCGATCTTGTTTGAAAGTGCCAGATAATAGCGAACGAT
Organism: Cyclobacteriaceae bacterium; assembly: GCA_036515095.1. Taxonomy (GTDB): domain Bacteria; phylum Bacteroidota; class Bacteroidia; order Cytophagales; family Cyclobacteriaceae; genus ZC4RG29. The sequence goes on from DATBVZ010000538.1 coordinate 5,492, forward strand.
TAAATATGAAACGTATTTTCTTCTGTATCCTTTTCAGCATAGTGTTCTTGCCATTACTTTTTGGCCAGGGCAATGCAAGGGAGGACGAACAAAAGCAAGCCATTTATTCCCTGATTGATCAATACTCATTGGCGCGGGAGAAGAAAGACACTGTACTGCTCAAAAGTATCTTAACTGCCGATGCAGATCAATTAGTTTCTACCGGTGAATGGCGAGTGGGTATCCGTGAAGCGGTAAAGGGCATGTTGCGAAGCTCGGAGCGTAACCCGGGCTCACGAAAACTTATCGTGGAAAAGATCCGGTTTCTCGATTCAAAGAATGGTGTTGCAGACGCTCGGTATGAAATACAAAATCCGGATGGTACGAAAAGAAGGATGCGGAGTACATTCATTGTAGTGTATCAAAATGGTGGTTGGAAAATAGCGGCCATCCGAAATATGCTGCCGACATCTTCGCAGTAGCGAGGCAGGCAGGGAGAACCAATTCACTGGGAGTGGTGACGCCAGCATAACAAATGTGCATGAGTCATGGCGGTGGGAAATCA
>DATBVZ010000539.1:0-3650 GCA_036515095.1 Cyclobacteriaceae bacterium
AACACTTCTATGTTGAACAGGAATACTTTGCCAGACCCTCAATCGAGAGCGCCAAGATATGCATCGATAACCTGCGGCGCATCCTTTGAGGAAGAAAGGTTGAAGGAGTGAAGAGATGAAATACGGGGGATGGTGGCTTCGACAGGCTCAGCCACCGGTAGACCGGTAGCACAGTTCCGCGGTAGCTGAGCCCCGCGGTGGTTGAGCTTGTCGAAACCACCCGAAGCACTGCGCTTAGAACGTGCTGATCTTAAATTAGTGACATGGACTGCCTTACTGCCCACTGACCTATGCGCATCGTTAATCTGATTTTTGCCGTGATGTTCCTGGGCTTTGCATTTGTACAGGTCAATGACCCCGATCCGGTCGTGTGGATACTCATTTACGGGCTCATGGCTGCGACCTGCGTGATGGCCGCATTTGATTATTACCTGCCGAAAGTTTTAATTGTATATGCTGTGTTGCTTGCGGGCTATGCTGTCTATTACTTCCCCGGCGTTCAGGAATGGCTGCAGCATGAAAACAAGGCCATGCTTTTTGACAACATTGCCAAAATGGAATTTTCGTATATCGAAGAGTCGCGCGAGTTTCTGGGGCTGATGATATGCCTGGCTGTCCTGGCTATGCATGTCTACCGTTCAAGGCGCCGGAGAAAGCTGGGATAGGCGCCCCGGAAATCGCCTGATATTCCCCCGGAAAGCATTTTTTTTCCTACCCAAATTTATAAATTGACGTCAGGATGACTGTTTTATGGCAACATCAACACCCTGATTTTGATTTGGGAGATGAGCCATGGAGAACCAATCCCTGAATGGGGCAAACGCGAAGGCTTCGGCCTTGGCCGGAGTCGTTCAGTTCAAAACCCGTGTCCATGAAAAGATTTTTGCTGCTCCTGACCTTCTGCCTTCCAATCCTGTTTATTTATTGTGCTTCGCCCAAAGAGAAAATACCTCCCGTGACAACCCTGCAAACACCACAAAGGATGATCATCTATCAGTTGCTGCCCCGTCTTTTTGGCAATAAGGATTCTGTTAACATCAGGTACGGAACGCTGGAAGAAAATGGCACGGGCAAGTTCAATGACATCACAGAAACGGCATTGAATTCAATCCGCGAACTGGGGATCACGCACGTATGGTATACGGGTGTTATTGAACACGCCGTTCTCACCGACTACACGAAATTCGGTATTCCGCTCGATGATGCTGATGTGGTAAAGGGAAGAGCAGGATCGCCGTATGCGATTAAAGATTACTATGATGTCAATCCCGACCTTGCCGTTGATGTTCCGCAGCGCATGAAGGAATTTGAATCCCTGATCGAACGTACCCATTCGGTGGGTATGAAGGTTCTTATCGATTTTGTCCCCAACCATGTAGCACGTGCCTATCGCTCTGACATGAAGCCGGCAGGAGTAAGGGATTTTGGCGAAGAGGATGACAACACGCGTGCATTCGGCCCTAATAATAACTTCTACTACCTGCCCGGAACGTCCTTCGCTGTACCACGTGGATACAGCGCCCTCGGGCCGGGTAGCCCGTTTCCAACAAAGGACGGAATATTTGAAGAAACTCCCGCTAAAGCCACCGGCAACAATCAGTTTACGCCGAGTCCTGCTGAGACGGATTGGTTTGAGACTGTCAAGCTTAATTATGGCGTGGACATCCAGGGAGGAGGTAAGACGTATTTTGATCCCATACCGGACACCTGGACGAAAATGAAGGACATCCTGGTATTCTGGGCGAACAAAAAAGTGGATGGATTCCGATGTGATATGGCTGAAATGGTTCCTGTTGAATTCTGGAACTGGGTTATACCCCAGGTCAAGGAGGTGAATCCGGAGATTGTCTTTATCGCAGAGATCTACAACCCGGATGAATACCGCAATTACCTCGAGAAAGGCCTGTTCGATTTCCTTTACGATAAGGTCCTCCTCTATGATACGTTAAGATCCCTTGTTGCCGGGCAATTGAAGACGACGGACATCCACGCGATCCAGACCCGGCTGTCGGGGATCAATCATAAAATACTGCATTTTATGGAGAATCACGATGAACAGCGACTGGCATCACCATTCTTTGCCGGCGATATCTGGAAGGGATGCCCGGCAATGACTATCAGCGCAACCATCGATCGCGGACCGGTGATGATATATTTTGGTCAGGAAGTGGGCGAGCCGGGAACTGGGGTTGAAGGGTTCTCAGGGGACGACGGAAGGACCACCATTTATGACTATTGGGGAGTTCCGGAACATCAGAAGTGGATGAATGGGGGACGTTTCGATGGCGAGCGGCTTTCGCTGGAACAAAAGCAACTCCGGATGTTCTACACCGACCTGCTGAACCTTGCGGGCAAAAATCCGGCACTTACCGGCGGTGACTATTTTGATATCACCGCCTTCAATGTTGCTGCAGGCAACATAACGGACAGGATGCATGCTTTCCTCAGGGTGGCCCCTGACGAGCGCCTCCTTGTGATCAATGGATTCAATGCCGATGAACAGACTGTCCGGATACAGATCCCCATGGACGTGGCGGACAAGATTGGGTTGGATCCGGATACAGCGTACATTGCGCGTGATCTTATCTGGCGCGAAGTTGAAGTGGGTTTTGACCAGGACTGGGGTTTTGAACTGAGGATGAAACCCTACAGCTCATTTATTTTTAAAATCAAGTAGCATCGTAACGCATTCTTATGAAAGAAAACGGGACGGCAAGAGTCCTTATTGAAAATGTACAACCGAACATAGATAACGGGCGTTATGCTGCCAAGCGTACCATTGGAGAAACGGTACGGGTAACCGCCGACATAGTTGCCGACGGTCACGACCACATCCGGGCGCATTTACTGTACCGGCATGGATCGTCAAAAGAGTGGAACACGATCGAAATGGCTCATGAAGTCAACGATCTGTGGACGGCCACTTTCGTTGTTTCAGAAAAAGGGGAATATCGCTTTACCATAAGAGCCTGGGTGGACCACCTCGACACGTGGTACGATGGATTCAGGAAAAAGATTGCCGCCGAACTTGATGTAAGCGTTGAATTAATGGAGGGCTCTGAACTCCTGCTCGAAATTGACAACAGAAAGAGCGGCAAGCTGGCGGAGCTTGCCATGTTGTTAAAGGACAAGGACAAACGTGCTAAATCGGTGGAACGCGTATTGAGTCCCGAATTCAGGGAAATAGTCCATCAAAACCCGTTGATCCGGCACTCCGAAGAGTATGGGCGTGAACTTGTTGTCCGCGTGGAACACAAGAAGGCAAATTTCAGCGCCTGGTATGAACTGTTCCCACGCTCGGCAGCCCTCGAAGGCGGACGTCACGGAACCTTCCGGGATGTGATCCGGCTCCTCCCGCGGGTCGCAGCGATGGGATTTGACGTGCTGTATTTGCCTCCCATCCATCCGATCGGAAGGGTTAATCGCAAGGGGAAGAACAACGTTGTTCGATCAGAGCCGGGTGATCCCGGGTCGCCCTGGGCAATAGGAAATGAGGAAGGAGGTCATAAAAACATCAACCCGGAGCTTGGAACGCCGGAGGATTTCAGCGCCCTTGTCGGTGAGGCCGCAAAGCACGGAATAGATATTGCCATGGACATTGCCTTCCAATGTGCGCCCGACCATCCCTACGTGAAAGAGCATCCCGACTG
>DATBVZ010000540.1:0-14431 GCA_036515095.1 Cyclobacteriaceae bacterium
GCGTTGTATTGGTAAACTGACAAGTTCGGATCAAACCGCTCACCGCGGGAGGCATCTTCAGTTGTCGGCGTCCAGAGGTCATCGACGTCATCGCCCGTTACATCGCTTTCATTCAAATATGGATGCAGTCCGCCGCTGTAATATGGTCCGTATCCTGCTCCATATTCGGTTTGATACTCGGGAAAAGTCTCCTCATCCACCTTGTTGAAGGTCACGTTGGAGCTTAGCGAGACGCCAATTCCCTTGCCGGCGCTGCTCTTTCCTTTCTTGGTCGTAATAAGGATTACACCATTGGCTGCCTTTGAACCGTACAGAGCCGTAGCAGCGGCTCCCTTTAGCACAGAAATCGACGCGATGTCGAAGGCGTTGATGTCTGAGGAAGCATTGCCATAATCATAGCCGTTCCTTCCGGAAAGCTGGCCCGTGTTGTTGTTATTCCGGTTACTGATCGGAACACCATCGATAACATACAAAGGCTGATTGTTCTTTGTCAGGGAGGAAGCCCCACGGATAAGCACGTTACTGGAGCCTCCGAAATTCGTATTATTCTTGATCTGGACACCGGCAACTCTTCCTGACAATGAATTGATGAAATTGTCAGATTTTACGGCGCTGAGTTCCTCGCCACTAACCTCCTGCACAGAGTAGCCCAGTGATTTCTCCTCTCTTTCGATACCAAGCGCTGTCACAACAACTTCGGTAAGCTGGGTAACATCTGGCGCCATGGAGAGATCGACTCTTGAGCGCGATCCGATTTCTATCTCCTGGGTAACAAAGCCGATAAAGGAAAACACTAACGTTCCTCCTGATTCAGGCACTGAAAGAGAATAATCCCCGGTAGCATCGGTAACGCTACCAGCTGCTGTCCCCTTTAAAAGGACATTCACGCCGGGTATGGCTGAACCGTCTTCCGACGACGTCACCTTACCAGAAACTGTTCGCTCCTGCGCCCAGGCACCGAATACCAAGGCCGCAAAGAAGCTCACTAGTAGAATCTTCTTCATAAGATAATGTTTAGGTTAAAAATAATTTACCCCCAAATTAAGGGGATAAATCGGAATATAAAATACCGAACTTTATTATTTGTGGGGGATTGATATGGTTTTGATAATGAGCTTCTTATCAGGTAAAAAAAAGAAAGGCCATACCCCAGAAAGGGGTATGGCCAAAAGCGCTTACCAGGGGATTAAAATGACTATTCTGTGGCGGCCGGGGCAACCGACACAAACGACCTGTTTTCCCTTCCCTTGCGGAACACCACCACGCCATTTGTCAGCGCGAACAGGGTATGGTCCTTGCCCATGCCGACATTGGTGCCGGGATGGTGCTTTGTTCCCCGCTGGCGAACAATAATATTTCCTGCAATGACGCGCTGGCCGCCAAACACTTTAACGCCAAGCCGCTTGCTTTCCGATTCACGGCCGTTCTTAACTTTGCCTTCGCCTTTCTTATGTGCCATCGTAAACTGATTTATTCTGTTGAGGGAGCCACCCGCCGTCTTCAGGCAATACCCTCGATCTGAACCTTGGTGTATTGCTGCCGGTGTCCATTCTTCACGGCGTACCCCTTTCTGCGCTTTTTCTTGAAGACAATAACTTTGTCGCCCTTCACATGTTCCAGGATCTTACCCGAAACGGTAACGCCATCGAGCGTTGGGGCGCCGATCTGCGTATCGCCGTCCTTGCTCAGCAGCAACACCTTGTCAAAATTCACGGCATCGCCCGCCTCACCGGCCAGCCTGGGCGCATAAATAAACTGGTCTTTGACCACCTTAAATTGCTTTCCTGCGATATCAACAATAGCGTACATAGCTTTTCCGAAAAATGGACTGCAAAGGTAGAAAAAGAATCCATAAAGAGGAATATACCGGGTATTATTTTATACCCTCCACTGGCCCTGTGTGCGATGAAAAGAATTTTAAAAATAATTTGTCCACAACCACCCGCCATGTGGCTAAAGCAAGGACCTAAAAGAAGACGTTTTAAGCTGCTATAGTACAGTGACTTATCTTTCCACAATTTGTCAACAACTTATCCACAATCGTCGAATTTTAGCCAAAAATGCCTTTTTTGATTTGTTACAATCGTTTATTTCATTTGTACACTTGATGGCGGGGCTCGGGTAAAAACCCGCCAGACCCACAAAAGCAAGCAATAAATTTACCGGGATCCTATCCCCGGGGTATCACCCCGGCGGATATTCCTTTCGATTTTTGGTTGAACCTTTTAAAACGTACTAGTCACCATGAGCCACAATCAACCCGAAGAAACAATCCTTAAGGAAAACAAGGACCGATTCGTCCTCTTCCCCATCCGGCACCACGACATCTGGAAGTACTACAAGCAGGCTGAAGCCAGCTTCTGGACCGCAGAAGAGATCGACCTCAGCCATGACCTGCGGGACTGGGAGAACCTGAACGATGGCGAACGGCACTTCATCACCCATGTACTGGCCTTTTTCGCTGCCAGCGACGGCATCGTAAACGAAAACCTTGCCGAACACTTCGTAGGCGAGGTTCAGTACACGGAAGCCAAGTTCTTCTACGGGTTCCAGATCGCCATTGAGAACATCCACTCGGAAACCTATTCCCTGCTGATCGATACCTATGTCAAGGACCCGAAAGAAAAAGACAGACTCCTGCATGCCATTGAAACAATGGACTGCGTGAAGAAGAAAGCCGACTGGGCACTGCGGTGGATCGACAAGGGAGCGTTCCAGGAAAGACTCATCGCATTCGCCGCCGTGGAGGGGATCTTCTTCTCGGGCTCGTTCTGCTCCATCTTCTGGCTCAAGAAACGCGGACTTATGCCCGGCCTCAGTTTCTCCAACGAACTGATCTCGCGGGATGAAGGACTTCATTGTGATTTTGCATGCCACCTGTATACGCACCACGTAGCCAATAAATTGCCCGAAGCGACCGTCATTGACATCATCCGCGATGCAGTGGAAATTGAAAAGGAATTTGTAACGGACGCACTGCCTGTCAAGCTCATTGGAATGAACGCGGAACAAATGCGCCAGTATATAGAATTTGTTGCCGACCGGTTACTCAATGAACTTATCGGCAAGAAAATATACAACGCCAGCAACCCCTTCGACTTCATGGAAATGATATCGTTGCGGGGGAAAACGAACTTCTTTGAAAAGCGCGTTGCCGAATACCAGAAGGCCGGTGTAATGAAAAGTACGGAGAAAGAAAGCGCCCCGAAGTTTTCTCTGAATGAAGATTTTTGAGTAGATTGGAATTCAGATAAACCCCGGGACTTCAGGGAACCAGCTGAAAAAGAAATGCCGGATCTCCTGAAACTTTAACAACCGGAATCGCACTGCAGGAGAACTGGATTTTTTAACCTCTTTTTTAACTAAACAACCCCTATCAAGATATGCTGGTAATCAAACGCGACGGACGGCGGGAGTCCGTAAAATTTGACAAGATCACTGCCCGGATTGAAAAGCTTTGCTATGGGCTTGACCCCAGACACATCAACCCGGTGGAGGTCGCCATGAAGGTGATCAATGGCCTCTACGACGGCGTGACAACGGTGGAACTGGATAACCTTGCGGCAGAGATCGCAGCCACCATGACAACCCGCCACCCCGACTTTGCCCGGCTGGCCGCGCGCATAGCCATTTCCAATCTGCATAAGGTAACAAGCAAGTCGTTTTCCAATACGATGAAAAGGCTCTATACCTATGTGGACCCGAAGACCGGACAGAACGCACCGCTTATTTCCCGGGAGACCTGGAGGGTGATCAAAGAACACGCAGCCGAGCTGGACGAGGCCGTTATCAACGACCGCGACTTCGGCTATGACTATTTCGGATTTAAAACCCTGGAGCGCTCCTACCTCATGAAAGTGGACGGAAAGACCGTTGAGCGCCCGCAACATATGCTCATGCGGGTAGCGGTCGGCATCCACGGCGATGACATCCCCGCCGTCATCGAAACCTATAACCTCCTCTCGGAAAAATGGTTTACCCACGCGACGCCAACTCTGTTCAATGCCGGAACGCCCAAACCGCAATTGTCATCGTGTTTCCTGCTGACCATGAAAGATGACAGTATAGACGGCATCTACGACACACTGAAGCAATGCGCAAAAATCTCGCAGTCGGCGGGCGGTATCGGACTCAGCATTCACCATGTGCGGGCGAAGGGCTCTTATATCAAGGGTACCGGCGGCACGTCCAATGGAATCGTGCCCATGCTGCGCAACTTTGATATGACAGCACGCTATGTCGATCAGGGCGGCGGAAAACGCAAAGGCAGCTTCGCGATCTACCTCGAACCCTGGCACGCGGATATTTTCGAATTCCTGGATCTCAAAAAGAATCATGGAAAGGAGGAACTTCGTGCCCGTGACCTGTTCTATGCACTCTGGATCCCTGACCTGTTCATGAAACGGGTGGAAGACAATGACGTTTGGTCCCTATTCTGCCCCAACGAAGCGCCCGGACTTGCCGATGTTTATGGCGAAGAATTCGAGCGCCTCTACGAAAAATACGAGAAGGAAGGAAAGTTCCGCAAGCAGGTGAAAGCGCAGGACCTGTGGTTTGAGGTTCTTGAAGCCCAGATCGAAACCGGGACACCTTACATCCTGTACAAGGATGCCGCCAACAAGAAATCCAACCAGAAGAACCTTGGCACTATCAAGTCCAGCAACCTCTGCACGGAGATCATGGAGTATACCTCCCCGGATGAAGTTGCTGTCTGCAACCTCGCCTCGATCGCATTGCCGAAGTTTGTCACCGAAGAAGGAACACTTGATCATCTCAGGCTCTACGAAATCACCAAGGTGGTGACGCGAAACCTCAACAAGGTGATCGATGTCAATTACTACCCGGTAGAGGAAGCGCGCAACTCCAACATGCGCCACCGCCCGGTGGGTATAGGCGTCCAGGGACTGGCCGACGCTTTCATAATGCTCCGCCTGGCGTTCGACTCGGAAGAAGCGCGGGTTCTGAATGAAGATGTCTTTGAAACCATATACTACGGCGCCATGGAGGCGTCCATGGAACTGGCAAGAGAACACGGGCCATATGAAACCTTCAAGGGGTCGCCGGTGTCAAAAGGAATATTCCAGTTCGATATGTGGGGTGTGACACCCCGCAGTGGCCGCTGGAACTGGGAACAATTGAAACGCGATGTGAAACAGTTCGGCGTGCGCAATTCCCTGCTTCTCGCTCCCATGCCTACCGCCTCGACGTCGCAGATCATGGGCAATAACGAATGCTTTGAGCCCTATACGTCAAATATCTATACCCGCAGAACACTGTCCGGTGAATTCATCGTTGTCAATAAACACCTGATGAATGATCTTATGGAACTGGGACTGTGGAACGACACCCTGCGGCAGAAGCTGATCGCCTCCAACGGGTCGGTGCAGAATCTCCCCGAGATGCCCCAAAAGATCAAGGATATCTACAAGACCGTATGGGAGATCTCACAAAAGGTGATTATTGACATGTCTGCCGACCGCGGCGCTTACATCTGCCAGTCGCAAAGCCTTAACATTCACATCACCAACCCGAACTTCGGAAAACTTACTTCCATGCACTTCTACGCCTGGAAGAAAGGCCTCAAGACCGGTATGTATTACCTGCGATCAACCGCCGCCGCAGATGCCATTAAGTTCACCCTTGACAAGTCCACAATCAAGGAAAGTACCATGGCGGAAAAGTCGGAGAAGAAATTTGCCGCAGTGATACAGCCGGAAGGACAAAAGGAACTTTCGTACCAGCAGGACCCGGATTACGACCAGAAACGGGCCGACATGGCCTGCTCACTGGATAATCCGGATTCATGCGAAGCCTGCGGCAGTTGATCACTGCAGTTCAGAAACAAAGAAACCCCGGCCACTAAGACCGGGGTTTTTATTTTACTGAATTTATCCTTGCGTACGGTGAGTAACTACTAAAGCGCTCCCTCCATGATCTCCTCCACAATCGAAGGGTCGAGTAACGTGGATACATCACCCAGGTTACTGGTATCTCCTTCGGCTACTTTCCGCAGGATCCTTCTCATGATCTTACCGGAACGTGTCTTAGGCAGCCCGCTTACAAACTGGATCTTGTCCGGCTTGGCAATTGGCCCTATTTGTTTCGACACGGTCTCAAGGATCTCTCTGCGGAGCTTTTCCACTGCGTGCGGTTTTTCATAGCAGATTACAAACGCATAAATTCCCTGCCCTTTTATGTCGTGAGGAAATCCGACAACCGCACATTCGCAAACAGCGGAATGCTCGGTTATGGCGCTTTCTATTTCGGCAGTCCCAAGATTGTGCCCGGAAACAATTATGATATCATCCACGCGACCGGTAATGCGGTAATAGCCATCCTCATCGCGCTTGCATCCGTCGCCGGTAAAGTACCTCCCGGGAAAGGATGAAAAATAAGTCTCCTTAAAACGTTGATGATCGCCATAAATGGTTCGCGCAATGGCCGGCCACGGAAACTTGATCGCCAGTCGTCCTTCTATTGAATTCCCCTCTATTTCCAAACCGCCTTCGTTCATGACCGCCGGCTGAACACCCGGTAAGGGGAGGGATGCATGCGCAGGCTTTAGCGGCGTTACATGCGCAATCGGTGAGATCATGAACCCTCCGGTTTCGGTTTGCCACCAGGTATCAACGACGGGGCACTTCCCTTTGCCGATATTGGTGTGGTACCAGTGCCACGCTTCTTCATTGATCGGTTCGCCAACCGTGCCGAGCACAGTGAGATGTTGCAGGTCGTACGCTTCCACAAAGCTAAGTGACGCCCGCTCCAGTGCGCGGATCGCCGTTGGCGCCGTATAGAAAATATTCACGCGATGTTTTTCTGCAACGTGCCAGAATCTGCCCATGTCCGGCCATGTAGGCACCCCTTCAAACATCAGGGAGGTAGCACCCGCTGCCAGGGGTCCGTAGATAATATAGGAGTGGCCGGTTACCCAACCGATATCCGCTGTACACCAGAATACCTGACCTTCCTGGTACTGAAATGCCGTAAGGAAGGTGTATGTAACATAGACCATATACCCTCCGCAGGTGTGTACCATCCCCTTTGGTTTACCGGTCGATCCGGAAGTATATAGAATGAACAGCATATCTTCTGCGTCCATCTCCTCAGCCGGGCAAATGGCTTTCATCCCCTCGGTCTGGTCATGCCACCAAACATCACGACCGTGTTCCATGTGAATGGGTGACCGCAAATGCCTGAATACAATGCATCGTTTGACATCGGGGCATTTATTCAACGCTTCATCGATGATGCCTTTCAGGTCGATGGTTCTTGCGCCGCGGTAAGACCCGTCTGCGGTGACAACGATCTTGCAACCGGCATCCGTAATCCGGTCTACCAGTGATTTGGCAGAAAATCCGGCAAATACTACGGAATGAACTGCCCCAATGCGGGCGCAGGCAAGTATGGTATAGGCAAGTTCCGGGATCATCGGGAGGTAGATGCACACCCGGTCTCCCTTCTTCACACCATTCTTCTTCAACATATTGGCGGTACGGCATACCTCGTCGTGCAACTGCTGGTAGGTGATATGGAGTGCCGGTTGTCCGGGATCATTTGGTTCCCATATTATTGCCGTCTGTCTGGCCCGGGCTGGCAAATGGCGATCGATGCAATTTTCTGTAATGTTCAGTTTGCCATCGATAAACCATTTAATCTCGGGCTTGTTGAAGTCCCACTCCAGCGTTTTCGTCCACTTCTTACGCCAGTTGAATTCGCCGGCAATTTCCGACCAAAATGTTTCCGGGTCCTCAACGCTTTTTTGATAGACACGTTGGTATTCCTCAAATGAAGTGATCCGTTTCATCCTTTTAAAAATTGGGTCATTGTCAGAAGGGCAAAATTACCTGCGGCTAAAATTCATTTCTTTTTTAATAATTTCAAACGTGTGCCTGTGCACATGGAGCCTTTTTTCGTACTTTTCTCAGACGGGAGTGAACCGGATCCGGCATGAATGCCCGGTAGGTCCGATATACCCGGCCACGGCAGGGATCCAGGACCTGGAGCCCTTTGTGGTCATGGACGTGGAGGTTATGTGGCATTCAATCCCCGGCGCATGATTGCTTATACCCCACTTTCGCATCGTACATTTGCGGTGCCCGTTGTGCCAAAATAAATAAGGAAGCGATTGCAATAAGCAACACCAGGGGATTCGTTGCCGGCCAAAATTGATCGTGCCTGGATTGTACGCTTGACCGGATTTGCTTGTATAGTATATGAGGGGAATTATAGAAAATTCAGAGCCACTGAAATTGCGACCCGGTGAAAACATCGCACTGCAGCATAGTATCCTGCGTACGCTGCTTTATTTCGACATCTTCAGGTATCCGCTGAAACCTGATGAGGTCTATAAGTTTCTTGGCACAAACAGTATCACATTGTATGACCTCCACGATGCCATGGAAAGTCTCGTTGAGAAAGGACATGCCTACCATCACCGGGGTTTTTACAGCATTCAGCAGGGCGAAGAATTGGTCAAACGCCGGCTTAACGGCAACGATCAGGCAAAAAAGCTCACCGGATTCGCAAAACACAGGGCCGCCTTGATCGGACGCTTCCCGTTTGTACGCGGCGTAATGGCCTCCGGAAGTTTTTCCAAAGGCTATATGGATGAACACAGCGACCTTGATTTTTTTGTAGTTACCGCACCGGGCAGATTATGGATTGCCCGGATGATGATCGTTCTTTTCAAACGCTTGTTCCTCTTCAATTCCCACAAGTATTTTTGCTGCAATTACTTTGTCGATACGGAGCACCTTCAGATTGAAGAGAAAAACCTGTTCACAGCCACCGAGCTGGCCACACTGATACCCCTGTATGGCGCTGCTTCTTATGATCGCCTTATGGCCGCCAATACCTGGCTGAAGGATTTCTTCCCGAATTTCACTCCCGGAACAACGGAACAGGTTCCGGAGGATAGGACCCGTTCCATCAAGGCACTCATTGAAAATCTTCTGGGCGGCCGCCTGGGCGAACGTCTCGCAAATTATTTCAGGAAACTTACGTTGCAGCGGTGGAGACGGCTCTATGCTGCGAAATATCCCGCAGATGATTTCGATATTGCCTTTAAGACGACCGTTTCTGTTTCGAAGAACCACCCCAACCATTTTCAACGCAAGATTCTTGAACGGTACAATCAACGCCTTCTCGATTTCAGCAGGAATAAGTTTGGGATGGCGGAGCTAACGGATTGGTGATACCTGCATGGCAAAAGTATTATTCACACATTCCTATTTTTACAAATTGGATCCCAAACAGTGGCGGACGAAACAACCATACCCTCCGCTTGCAACGATCCTGGCTGCCGCCGTTGCCCGCAATGACGGGCATGAGGTAGCGCTGTTTGACACCAACCTCCGCGATGATCCCGACGAGCTGAAAGGCGCACTGAAAATTGCCTCACCCGACTACCTGGTGTTGTACGACGACGGCTTCAACTACCTTTCGAAGATGTGCCTGACCAACATGCGTCAGGCAGCCTTCCGAATGATCGGGGCTGCCAAGAAGGCGGGATGTACGGTGATCGTTTCCAGCTCGGATGCTACCGATCACACCGCCAAATACCTCGGCCAGGGCGCCGACTTTGTCATTCAGGGAGAAGGGGAAGTAACCCTGAGGCATCTTCTTCATGCCCTGGAGAGCGGACAAGGTACAGACGGTATTGAGGGAATTGCCTTTGCTGAGGGCAGTGAAATCAGGCAGGCACCTGCGCGACCGGTATGGCGTGACCTGGATTCTTTACCGCTGCCGGCATGGGACCTTGTCGATATGGAATCCTATCGGAACATATGGATGCGACACCACGGGTATTTTTCATTGAACATTGCGACAACGCGGGGATGTCCCTTCAAGTGCAATTGGTGCGCAAAGCCAATTTATGGTACCCGGTACACCTCCCGCTCACCGGAAAATGTCTTGCGGGAAATACAATGGCTGATGGATCTCGCCAGTCCGGATCACTTCTGGATGTGCGATGATATCTTTGGGTTAAAACCAGGCTGGGTGCAGGAATTCGGAACAAAGGTCAAGGCAAGCGGCCTTCGCTTTCGGTACAAGATACAATCCCGGGTAGACCTTCTCCTGCAGGAAAATACCATCGACGCCCTTCTGCAATCGGGCGTGGAAACAGTCTGGATGGGAGCGGAATCCGGATCGCAAAAGATCCTCGATGCCATGGATAAGGGCACCACAATCAACCAGATCTATGCGGCAACCCGGCTGCTCAGGCTTAAGGGAGTCAGGGTGGCATTTTTTCTGCAATTTGGATATCTGGGTGAAACACAGGAAGATATAGACGCAACAATAAGAATGCTGTTGGAACTTATGCCCGATGAGGTTGGAATTTCCGTATCCTACCCGCTTCCCGGAACGGTCTTTTACGAAAATGTAAGGCATCATTTAAAGGAAAAGCGAAACTGGACCGATTCGAATGACCTTGCGATGATGTTCCAGGGAACCTTTCAGGGTGAATATTACCGTAAATTACACCAATATGTTCACAGTCTGTACCGTTCCCACCGGGGTATACTGGTTTTAAAGAAATTAATCCGCCATCCTTGGCGTTTTACTTTTAAAGATCTGAAATCCGGCCTCGGTTCGTTTTATTTCGCCGCCCAATCGTATACTCTTAACAAAAAGCTTAGTAAATTAAAGCTACCAACATGACCAACTACCTCACGAAAATGTAAAATGCACACGCACATAAATGGCTGTTCCCTTTGACCATATAGCCTCAACCTATGATACGCTCTTCACAAGGACGGTGATCGGTCAATTGCAGCGCAAGAGAGTTTGGAGGTATCTTGAAGAAATCACACCGGAATTAAGTGGTCTGGAGATTCTGGAATTGAATTGCGGCACCGGTGAAGACGCCGTACTTTTTGGTGACCGGGGTTTCAACATTGTCGCGACGGATATCTCGGAAGAGATGCTGAAGGTAACCCAGCAAAAGGTCCAGCAATATTCCCTTCAACATAAAATTAGTTCGTATTACCTCGACCTTGATTCGTTTGACGAAACCATCTTTAACAAGAAGTTTGATCTGGTTTTCTCCAATTTTGGGGGAATTAATTGCATTAGTCCCGGCGCGCTTCAAAAACTGTTGAAGAAGATCCCTTCCATCCTCGAGCCCGGGGGGAGGCTGGTGGCCGTGGTGATGCCGAAACGTTGCTTGTGGGAAACGTTCCACTTCCTTCTGAAATTTAAGTTTACCAGGGCGTTCCGAAGGTGGACGGACAAGGAAGTTCAGGCCGATCTGGATAACGCGACGTTTAAGACCTGGTATTACCAGCCTGCCCGGATAAAAAAATGGGCGAGTTCTGCGTTCGGTGTTATCAATAAAATTCCGGTTGGGATCACCGTCCCTCCGGGTTTCCTGGAACGGTATTTCAGCCGTCGAAAACGGACCCTGTTCAGGCTTTATTCCCTGGAAAAAAAACTCAGCCGTTTTTCCTTCCTTGCCGGACTTTCCGATCATTATATCATTGACTTACAGTTGAAGTGACCCTATGCTGGCGAAGTCACCGGGTACATTAACGGCCGGATTCCATGAAGCCATTAACCGTGCCTTCAGCAAACAATCAGCGCACTACGACGAGACTGACAACGCCAACGCGATTCTGACTGACCTGCGAAAACAGGTATACCGTCACGTGGCCGGGTTTATGAGACCCTTCAGCCAGATCCTTGAACTGAATGCAGGCACCGGGATTGACGCGCTGTATTTTGCCAGACGGGGTCATGCGGTTTTGGCCACCGACCTTTCCGATGGAATGATAGCGCAGATCGAAAGAAAGATCGCCGCCAATGATTTGGGACAGCGTTTAACCTGTCGCCAGCTTTCCTATGAAGAACTTCATCTGCTGGCAGGAAAAAAATTCGACTACGTTTTTTCAAATTTCGGCGGCCTTAATTGCATTGACGACCTTTCCCGGGTAAGCCGTCACCTGCCGCCATTGCTCAATCCCGGTGCCTACCTTACGTGGGTTGTCATGCCCCCGGTCTGCCCGTGGGAACTTGCCGGCGTGTTGAAGGGGCATGGTGCAAAAGCGTTCAGAAGATTGCAACGAAGCGGTGCTGTGTCTCACCTTGAAGGCGAATATTTCAAAACGTATTACCACTCGCTCCCGGCGATTCGTTCTGCATTGGGCCGTTCCTTCGGATTGCTGAAAAGCGAGGGGTTGGCCGCACTTTCACCTCCGCCTCACCGCGGCAGTTTTCCCCAGGTGAACAGGAGGCTCTATTCCTTCCTGCGGTGGCTTGACAACCGGGTAGGACATACCTTTCCCTTTAACCGCTACGCGGATCATATTGTTGTAACCTTTCGATACGGTGGCGGCAGGTAGCCTGATGACGTCCAGCGAATACTTCAGAAGCCACAAGGAGTTTGAGTTTCAGGGGGGGTTATATGTGCAGCGCGACTTGCCCCCTTCCGGTTTTGCGGATCAATACCTGTTGCTGCGTGAACAGGAGGGACGCCTGCTTCCGGACGCGCTGGTAAGCAACCTGCCTTCCATACCCGGCGATCATCCGTTGTACCGCGAATGGTCGGTCAGGAAACGGTCGGCCGAGAGACTGGTCCGCTATCTGAAAAAGAAGGATGTTCATGCCATCATGGAGATCGGATGTGGCAACGGATGGCTGACAAATTACCTTTGCCATGCCCTGCATGCCGACTGCTGCGGCATTGATATTACTAAGAACGAATTGGAGCAGGCGGTAAGGCTATTTTCGCGCAACGGCAATCCCAGTTTCGTATACGGCGACATTCTTTCGCCGGCGTTTGACGATTGTAAGGCGGACGTGATGGTCCTGGCAAGTGTTATCCAGTACTTTCCGGACCCGCCTGCGCTGTTGAGCAAACTTATCGGCCGGCTTAACCCTGGCGGTGAAATCCACATAATGGACAGTCCTGTATACCGTGAGCAGGAAGCGGCATCGGCAAAGGAAAGGTCACGAAAATATTTTGAGCATACCGGTCATACCGGTATGCGGGAGCATTATCATCACCACACGTGGCAGTCGTTTCAGGGACACGCGTATGAAATTATTCATGATCCGTCATCAGTGGCCGGGTGGGCAAAGCGTCTGTTGGTCAATGCGTCGCCGTTCCCATGGATCAGGCTTGGAGAAGGGAAGGATCGGGCCGAAACAAAGCGAAATTCGTGACATCAGGGCCTGAAATTGCCGTCAAATTCTTTTGGTATATTGGTACAGCATGAGGAATAATGTGCTATTTCAGGCATACCGGTTGATGAGTCCGCCGCAACGGAAGAAGGGCCTCGTGATCGTTCTGCTTCTTTTCATTAACGCACTGCTGGACTTCTTCAGCCTGGCTTTCTTCCTGCCGGTGATCTTTCTGCTGATTAACCCCGAGGCCGTTCAGGCAAATCCGGTCTTCCGGCTGACCTACGATTACTTTGGTTTCCGCGACCTGCCGGCATTTGCCATCGCCGTTACCATAGCCGTTTTTGCTTTCATTGTGCTGAAGACACTGATTAACGGATGGATCACAAAGCGGAAAGCCCGGTACGCTTACGGGGTAGGTGGCGAGATGGCCTCCCGGGCAGTGGGCCGGTATCTCCGGCTTCCATACGACAAATTCACGCAGACGACGCTTTCGCATGAGGTGAACGTCATTTCCAGTATGCCACTCGTATTCGCCAACAATATTTTGATTCCCGCAGGAACATTTCTTTCCGAAGGCCTCGTTTTCGTATTGTTGCTCGCCGGGGTGGCGGTTTACGATCTCAAGATCTTTGGGTACCTGTCTGTCATTCTGATTCCTGCGTTACTGGTATACCGCCTGAGGAGATTAAAGCTAAAGAAAATCGGGGCAGCAATAAGGAGTGCGTATCCGGCTCTTCTTAAGTATACGCTGCTGATCGTCGAAGGCCTGCCCGATATCATAGCATTTCGAAAGGAGTTCTATTTCAGGCAGCAATTTGAAAAGGTAAGCCGGGATATGGGCAAAACACTCTCCACCGACCACACCCTTCATTCGGGTACACCTCGCGTAACGGAAGTCATCGCCGCAGCCTGCGTTTGCACGATGATCATCTACGCCATGCTGAAACACAGCAACATTCAGGATACGTTAATGTTGCTGAGTGTCTATGCTGCTGTAAGCTTCCGCGTTATCCCTTCAATCAACAGAATAATTGCAGCGATTCAGCAGATGAAAGTGCATGAATACAGCATAAAAGAATTCGCGGCGATCATGAATAGCCCGGAAACGAGTCGGGTGGTTGATCCCGGCATGACTCCGGTCTTCAGGCATCACGTTTCATTGCGAAATATCGCTTTTGGCTATGCCGGTCACCCGACAATCCTGAACGATATCAACCTCACCATTCACAGGGGGGATAAGATCGCCCTGAAGGGCAAATCCGGGGCAGGGAAGTCAACCTTGCTGTTGATCTTGTTGGGTTTC
>DATBVZ010000541.1:0-5782 GCA_036515095.1 Cyclobacteriaceae bacterium
TTTGGCAATGCCCCGTTTGATGGGGGCAAGTAAATCACATTGAATGACCAGCGTATCACCGGGAAGTACCATTTTTCTGAATCGCATATTTTCGATCCCCAGGAAATAGGTCCAGTAGTTTTCCGGATCCGGAACCGTACTTAGCACAAGTATCCCGCCGATCTGGGCCATGGCTTCGATCTGAAGCACACCCGGGAAAACAGGGTTTCCTGGAAAGTGCCCCTGGAAAAAGTATTCATTGGCTGTTACGTTCTTGACGCCGGCTACACTTTCATTGTCGAGATAAATGATCTTATCGATCAGGAGGAAAGGATACCTGTGAGGCAGCGTTGCTGTGATCTTGTTGATATCCATCACCGGAGGAAGGCTCGGATTGTATTTTGGCCTTCCTTTCTTGTCGGCCTCCTGCATGGCTTTTTTCAGTTTCTTTGCAAAGGCAACGTTGGCCGCATGTCCTGGCCGCGCGGCCAGTACTTGCGCTTTCAGCGGTCGCCCGGCGAGGGCAAGATCCCCCACGATGTCAAGCAGCTTGTGACGTGCCGGTTCATTCTTATACCGCAGTTCAATGTTATTAAGTATACCCTCCTGCTTAACTGCCACCTTGGGTTTACCCAGCATCTTGGCTATGTTTTCAAGCTCGTCGTCCTTGACGATGCGGTCTACAATCACGATGGCGTTGTTCAGGTCACCGCCTTTGATAAGGTTGTTCTTGTACAGCATCTCGAGTTCATGAAGAAAGCAGAACGTGCGGCACGAGGCGATTTCTTTTTCGAACTGGCGGATATCGGTAATGGAGGCGTGCTGACTCCCCAGCACCGGCGAATTGTAATCGATCATGACGGTGACCCGGTAGTCGTCGAGCGGCAATGCGGCGATTTCGACATTGCGCGCAGCATCGCGATAGAACAACGGTTCCTGAACTTCGAAAAAGTCGCGAATGGCATTCTGCTCTTGCGCGCCCGCATCCTTTAATACGTCAACGAAAGGTTTGGAGCTGCCATCCATAATGGGGCACTCCGGACCGTCCAGTTGTATGAGTACATTATCGATCTCAAGACCGACGAGGGCGGCAAGCGTATGCTCGATCGTACTCACCCTGGCGCCGCTTTGTTCTATGGTTGTGCCCCTGGAGACATCAACCACGTTATCGCAGTCGGCATCCACAATGGGTGATCCGGGAATATCGATGCGCTGGAATTTGATACCGTGATTGGGCTTTGCGGAGACAAATGTCATATTGGTCTGGACACCAGTATGAAGGCCGACGCCAGAAAGCGTCACTGCCTTCTGAATGGTTTGTTGCTTGATATTTAACATTTTTACCTGCAAAAGAGGCGCAAATTTAACCCGAATAATCCGGAATATCCAATTTTTGGGTTATCCGCAGCGATTGGATGACCGCTTATCAGGGCCAATTGTTCAGGAATGATTGCCGAGGGAGTTGACCTTTTCTTCCAGTTCTTTCAATCGGTAGCTGATATCCGGCAATTTCTTGAATACGGCGTAGGAACGGAAGTACTCTTTGATATCAAACACAGGGTATCCCAGAAGACGCTGCCCTTCTTTGGTAATGGACTTCGAGACGCCCGCCTGAGCACCCAGGCTGGTATTGTTGGCAATTACGAGATGGCCGGCAATTCCTACCTGGCCGGCCAGCATACAGTTTTCTCCAACCTTTGTAGAACCTGAAATTCCGGTTTGAGCTGCAATGACGGTGTTCTTGCCGATTTCCACGTTGTGAGCGACTTGTATCAGGTTGTCGAGCTTGACGCCTGTTCGGATCAGGGTGGCATCACCGGAAAAGGTTGCGCAGTCAATTACCGTGTTGGCCCCGATTGCAACATTATCTTCAACTATTACCCGGCCCAGTTGGGGAATGGTCTTGTACGTGCCGTCTTCCTGCGGAGCAAATCCAAATCCATCGCTTCCGATAACTGTTCCGGAGTGCACGACGCAGTTTCTGCCGATACGGGTATCGGAATAAATGCGCACCCCGGAATGTAAAATGGTATTGTCGCCGATCGTTACGTTATCGCCCACGTAAGCATGGGGATAGATCTTTACATTATTACCGATGGTGACGTCATTTCCGATATAGGAAAAAGCGCCGCGGTAGACGTTTTCGCCAATGGTGGTATTCTTGCCCGCGTAGCAGGGTTCTTCGGTGCCGGTTTTCTGGAAGCTGATCATTTTGTGGTATTCTTCCAGCAGGGTAGTGAAGCTCACGTAAGGATCCTCCACCTTTATCAATGTAGCCCGGACATCCTTCCGGGGTACAAAGTCTTTCTTCACGATAACCGCGGTTGCGTCCGTACCGTATATAAACTGTTCGTATTTCGGATTGGAAAGAAAGGCAATCTGACCCTTTTTGGCATCCTGAATCTTGGCCAGCATATTGATCTTGTCATCGCCGCTACCCATAACTTCACCGCCCAGCATGCGGGCGATTTGATTGACCGTAAATTCCATAGGTGAATTTTGTGAGGAATTCTTCATGAGCCCGGCACCCTCGTTTATGCCGGGCAATGCCGCCGAAATCCAAATTTCACAAAGATAGGTTTTTGGGCCAGCACAGGTAGTTTTTTTTAACGATTTTACTCAGGGCCTTAATGTTTGGCAGATCGGAAGCTTGGGCAATATCCAATAGTTCACCCTTCCGGGTAAGGATATTGATCTTTTGGCCTTCCGTATATGCCTCGTTGGTTACGGCCCCGAAAGAAAACAAATACATTGATTCCGACCGCAGTATTCTGTAGTGCGCAGTGATCCGTTGCCGGATTAATTCCACCCTGGTTTTGCTGATCGGGTCATTGCTGAATACGATCCGGAAAACGCGACGCTCGATTATCATCCGGCAGAGCTCCGACAAGATCGGATCGCCGTGATCTTTCCACATTTTGATCGCGCCCCATACATCGTGGTCATCGAGCGACCCGAATGCCTGCAGCGTACGGCTGTCTTCGAAATCAGCTATGCCAACCGGCTGCGACAGAAAATAGTGCAGAGACCGGGTTGCGGTCAGTTCCTCACCCTTCATCACCAGATCCTGCGCGCGCCGGATCAGGTTCACCAGCATGCGCTCAATACTAACGGTCGTCTTATGCAGGTATACCTGCCAGTACATTAATCTTCTTGCGCTTAGAAAATTTTCAATGCTGTATATTCCTTTTTCTTCCACCACCAATTGATCATCGTGAACGTGAAGCATGGCAATGATACGGTCTACCCCAATGGTTCCTTCCTGCACGCCGGTGAAGAAAGAATCCCGTTTCAGGTAGTCGAGCCGATCGATGTCGAGCTGACTGGAAACCAGCGCATGAAAGAACCTTCTTGGATAGCTGTTCCTGAAAATTTGCAGGGTTAGCTGAAGGGCTCCATTGAATTGCTTGTTCAGTTCCTGCATAAAAATGTAAGAAATGCTTTCGTGCTCGACGCCTGCGAGCAGGGTTTCTTCCAGTGAGTGGGAAAACGGTCCGTGACCGATATCGTGAAGCAGGATCGCCAGTTGAGCGGCTTCGTATTCTGCATCCGAAATTTCAACGCCCTTGTTTCGAAGGCTGTCCAGTACCCGCCCCATCAGGTGCATCGCGCCGAGAGCGTGCTGAAAACGGGTATGCAGGGCACCCGGGTACACAAAGTCCGTAAGCCCAAGCTGGCGGATGTGGCGCAACCTTTGGAACCAGGAATGAGTTATAATGTCGAATACCAACTCACTTTTAATGGTAATAAAGCCATACAGGGGATCGTTGATGATCTTTTTCTTGTTCACTTTAAAACTATTCAGCGTAACGGGCAGAAGGGACTCAGCAAGACGCTAAACTTCTGTCTCTAAGCTACTTTCTGGAAGTTAATGGTTAAATTTGTAAAAAAAATAAGGACATGCAAAGATACAGCATTTTGTGGGCGGACGATGAAATTGACCTGCTAAAGCCTCATATCCTGTTCCTGGAACAGCGCGGGTATGATATTACACCGGTCAATAACGGTTCCGATGCGGTGGAGTTAAGTGATGAAAAACATTTCGATGTTGTCTTTCTTGATGAACACATGCCCGGTATGTCGGGTTTGGAAGCACTGAGTCAGATAAAAAACAATAAGCCGGGCCTGCCGGTGGTCATGATCACCAAAAATGAGGAAGAGCAGATCATGGAGGAGGCTATCGGTTCCAAAATTGCGGACTACCTGATCAAACCACTGAACCCGAGTCAGATCCTGCTGTCGGTAAAGAGGATCCTGGATAACAAGCGGCTGGTCATTGAAAAGACAAACCTCAACTATCAACAGGAGTTCAGGAAGATCAGCATGGCATTTCAGGATGACATGAACCATGAACAATGGGCTGAACTCTATAAGAAGCTGGTCTTCTGGGAAACGGAAATGGATCAGGCGGATAACGAAGACATGTCGGACGTGCTCGACATGCAAAAGATCGAAGCCAATGCAAACTTTGGGAAGTTTATTATCCGTAATTATGAACAATGGTTAAATGATCCGGAGGCGGAAAAGCCGCTGCTGTCACATCAGTTGATGAAAAGAAAGGTCTTCCCGGAACTGGGCAAGGGCGAGCCCGTCTTCCTGATCGTGATCGATAACCTTCGCTATGATCAGTGGAAGGTTATTGAACCGGTATTATCCGCCTACTTTACCGTAGAGGAAGAAAGCACGTATTACTCGATCCTGCCCACTACCACTGCCTATGCCCGCAACGCTATTTTTTCCGGACAGTTGCCCAGCGAAATGGCCAAGACGAGTCCTGATCTCTGGGTTGGCGAAGACGTGGATGAGGGCAAGAACAATGCCGAGCAGGAATTCCTCGCACGACAACTCCGGAAGAACAACCTGACTCCCAGGTTCTCCTATCACAAGATCAAAAACCTGCAGGAGGGGAGGGACCTTGCCGATTCAGTGAATAACCTATTTCAGAATGACCTTAATGTTATCGTATACAACTTTGTTGACATGCTGTCTCACGCGCGAACGGACATGGCCATGGTCAGGGAACTGGCGCCTGACGAATCTGCCTACCGTTCGCTGACGAAATCCTGGTTCCTCCATTCACCCCTGCTGGATACGCTTCGCAAGATATCCGAGCACAATGCGAAAGTAATACTCACTACCGATCACGGGACAATTCGCGTAAAACGAGCCTTCAAGATCATTGGTGACAGAAGTGTCAATACCAACCTGCGGTACAAGCAAGGAAAGAACCTGGGATATGAAGGTAACAAGCTAATGGAAGTGCCGCGCCCCGAGCGGCTGTTTTTGCCGAAGGTCAATGTCTCGACAGCTTATGTGTTTGCCATAGAAGACCAGTTCTTTGCCTATCCGAACAATTACAATTATTACGTAAATTTCTATAAAGACACTTTTCAGCACGGTGGAGTGAGTATGGAGGAAATGATAATCCCCATTATTTTCTTAACTTCGAAAAATGCATCCTGAGGAGCGTGTTGAAGCTTCTTATGAGGTTGATCCCAATGGTCTGAAGCCGCTTGCGGAAACACTGCTAAAGCTCGCAGGCGCCATCAGGGTGTGGTTATTTTTCGGAGAAATGGGCTCGGGGAAAACTACTCTCATTAAGGCACTATGCGCAGTTCTGGGTGTGAAGGAGGTTGTCACCAGCCCCTCTTATTCGATCGTGAACGAATATCCGTTGGGAGAAGAAAAAGTTTATCACTTTGATTTCTACAGGATCAGAAATGAGCAGGAGGCGTTTGACATTGGCGCGGAAGAATACTTTTATTCGGGTGCGTACTGTTTTGTTGAGTGGCCTGAGAAGATC
>DATBVZ010000542.1:0-3365 GCA_036515095.1 Cyclobacteriaceae bacterium
AATGGCGGCGGCCATAGGATCAATGGTAGAGCCCGGCCTCACTGTGCAAAGGGCGATCATGAATGACTTAACACTGATATCCCTGCCTGTCCGGTATGACGAGCCTGCTATCCTCAACGTAACAGAGATACGGGATGTGAACATGATAGGATGCTGGCCCAGGGTAGCCGGAGATAGTGATATGGATACGGGCGCCGGCGACTATGTCCCGATACGATGCTCTACAAATATTTACCTGGACGGAAACAGGGTGGTGCTAAAAATCTTCTACAGAATTGAAGAGTATGGCGGTGACCGTACGATATACAGCGGCGCAAGGACAACCGTACTTTTTGAAAATGCGAAGCCTGGTTATGTCATAAGGACGATTGGACTGCAGGGACCACGCCTGAATAATTTCATCCTATATTCTGACGGAACGAATCGCGATTTCCGCGACTTTGCAACAGAAGATTCATACTGGGAGTATCTGCAATACCGTATCGACGGTCCGGCCGGGGATGATGACACAGTAGGTATAAGAGGCCGGTTGAAGTTTACTGTGATATTGGAAAACAACAGGCTCGCTGCCTCCGGGTCTGTACGCGAAATTTAGGAAGCATTCCTTACCGCCGAGACACCCCCAAACGGGCTGGCATATTTCCTGAATATACTGCGTTGCGCTCCTTCAGCACTGCCTTTTATAAAGTTAGGGTTGTTTTTTTAGCCATTCGGGACGACATTGAATACACAAACGTTCTGAAATGCTCACGAAGAGATTTGCCGTCGCACTCCTGCTTTGCTTTTCGATCCCTTCATTTGCTCAACGTATTGCGACGTTCCGCCTGGAAATTCCGGCGGGACCCGTTGGTATGCCGGTCCGCATAAACCTGGATGAAATTACCTTTATATCCGACAGCCTGCTTAGCTTGGTCGAGGTGTCCGGTAACACGCGAACGCCGGTTCCCTTTCAGGTCAGCCGGCGTGAATTACACTGGATGGTTCACCCTGATAATACACCGCGACAGGTTTCTTACGAATTGATGAAGGGGAGCCAGGCGCCCAAAAAAAATGTTGCTGCCGTGTCTAAGGGCGGAACATTGACACTGACAGCCGGAGACAAGAACCTGCTGCGCTACTACTATGAAACCCTATATCCACCAGCCGGCGTGGATTCTTCTTATAAAAGAAGCGGTTTTATTCATCCACTATGGTCACCTCATGGTCAGGAACTTACACGCATCCAACCGAAGGATCACTACCATCATTACGGGATCTGGAATCCATGGACACACGTACTCTACGAAGGAGATACCGTTGATTTCTGGAATCTGCGGGGCAGAACGGGTCTTGTACGATTTGCCAGGTTCATCTCCACCACAGAGGGTGACCTGTTTGGGGAATTCCGTGTCCTTCATGAACATGTCGTACTGAAGCCGGGTGGTTCAGAGGAGGTAGCTTTGAACGAGCTTCAAACCGTTCGTGTATATGATCTGGCAGGCAAGGACTATTATATTGCGGACCTAACGTTCACGATGAATTGCGCAACAGAGAGTCCGGTGCGGCTTCTCGAATACCGGTACGGTGGCCTTGGGTGGCGGACGACGGAAGCATGGAACAAGGACAACAGCGAGGTGCTCTCTTCGCAAGGCCGTACCCGGAAAGATGCGGACGGATCCAAAGCCCGATGGTGTATCGTTCAGGGCGAAGTGGGTGGCGATTACGCCGGCGTGGTAATGATGTCGTTCCCTGCCAATTACAATCATCCTGAACCGTTGCGCATATGGCCCGAAAATCAGTATGGCCGTGGCGATATGTTTGCTAACTTTTCACCTACAAAGGATACCGACTGGCTCCTTGAGCCCGGAAAGGATTATGTATTGAAATACAGGCTGGTTGTGTTCAATGGCAAATTCGCGGGAGAGCAGGCTGAATCGGCGTGGCAGAATTATGTGACGCCCATAAAATTGACTGTGATAAAAGACTGACCTGATAAATTAACCCATTATGAAAAAAACACCTAAATCTACCGTTTCAAGGCGCAAATTTATTTCCTCGTCGGTAAAGACTACCATCCTGTCATCGGTGGCACTGAGCGGATTTCCCACCATTTTACCATCAAGTGTCTTCGGTAAGAATGCGCCTGGCAACCGGATCAATGTGGGGGCTGTGGGTACCGGGAGGATATCCCGCGTGCATGACCTTCCCGGGGTATGGCGATACGATCATGCCCAGGTTGTTGCAGTTTGCGATCTGGATACAAAGAGGGCGGATGAGGCCAGGACGCTTGTTAATAACTACTACACCAAAAAGAATGGCAAAGACTATGACGGTGTTAAGGTCTATAACGATTACCGGGAGCTGCTGCAGAATAAGGACGTTGATGCCATTCTGATCAGCACACCCGATCACTGGCATGCGGCCGTTGGCGTGGATGCGGCCCGGGCGAAGAAGCATATCTACATGCAAAAACCGGCGTCGTTGACCATTGCGGAAGGCAGAACCATGAGTGATGTCATTGGAAGCAGCGGTGTGAAGTTTCAGATAGGAAGCCAGCAGCGCTCCTCAGAGCAGTTCCGTTATGCGGCTGAACTGGTCCGTAACGGGCGCATCGGTCAATTAAAGAAAGTATATGTTGGCCTGCCCGGCGATCCGTCCGGCGATGAAGAAAAGGAAATGCCCGTTCCGCCTAATCTCAACTATGACATGTGGCTGGGTTCGACTCCCGTGGTCTATTATACCGAAAAAAGGGTGCATCCGCAAGAAGGCTACGATCGGCCGGGGTGGTTGAGGTGTGAACAGTTCGGCGCCGGTATGATCACCGGATGGGGTGCGCATCATATTGACTCCGCGCATTGGGGGATGGGGATGGAACGGTCAGGCCCCGTTGAAATATGGGGACATGCCGAATTTCCGAAATCGGGTTTGTGGGATGTGCACGGAATATTCACGACACATGCCCTTTACGATAATGGTGTCGAGATGGTGGTGAGCAATGAACTACCCAACGGCATCAAATTCGAAGGCACGGAGGGATGGATATTTGTTACGCGCGGCAATTACCAGGCGACGGCGAGCGACCCGGTCGTGAACAGGGATGGTACCAAACCGCTCGATGCCAGCGATCCGAAAATTATTAAGTCGGTCATTGGTCCCGACGAATTTCACTTCCAGGTAAGCAAGGAGCACCATGGGAATTGGCTGGAAGCCATACGGGATAACAAGGAGTGTATCGCCCCGGTAGAAGAGGCGCACCGTTCGTGCTCAGCCTGCTTGCTTCACCATATCGCCATGAAACTAGACCGGAAAGTGTATTGGGATCCGGTGAAGGAACAGTTCGGGAACAACGATGCCGAAGCCAACGCCATGCTTTCGCGTCCTCAGCG
>DATBVZ010000543.1:0-2484 GCA_036515095.1 Cyclobacteriaceae bacterium
TGAATGAGTGAATTGAGTGAATTGAGTGACCCCCGTATGCTTACGCCTATCCACCTTATACCTCATACCCTCCGTCAGTCCTCCGGAAAGGGTATGTACAGGAAATTGGTAAGCTCCTGATCAACGACGAACAGGCAGCAGTATTCATCGGGATCCTTGTAAGAGTCAATGAACTTTGTTTTGTGGGTTGATTCCACAAGTCCGCGCTGAAGGAATTCATCCAGGAAGGAGGCATAGTAGTTCCACTGGTTTCCAATCGTGTCCTTTTCAAGAAGCATCAGGCCGATCGGCTGTTCATCTTTGCAGATGGGAAAGATCGGGTACTCAAATCCTGTCTTCCTTATCTGGTAAGACGCTTCACGCAGGGTATCGGCTACTTTTACAAAGTCTTCGGATATGGTTCCCAGGTACCTGCCGCTAAGCTCCGGATCGTTATTCATGGAAGTAGTTTTGCGTGCAAAAGTAATACAATCACGATCTCAGGAAATTGGCGGCATAGGCCTTTATATCGGGAAAAAACCGAGTGAACTCTTTCTCGAATTCCGAATAGTGCTGTTCAAGGACATCGGCAGCCTTCTCCATTCCGGAATCGAAAGGAGTCCGCACGGCCATCCCGCTGAGTGCGCGATGGATACCCGCGGGTTCCGCATAACTTACAAGCCAGTTCCCCTTTATCATATAGGGCAACATCCGCTGAACCCCTTCCGGGAGAATAGGGCGGTATAACTCAAGCGTGCGGTAAACCTGTTCGGCATAGTCCGGGAGGGAGACCGGATGGTAGGCGGACCAGTTGGCGGCCAGAAAATGATCATAGAACATGTCAGCCACCACGGGAGCATAATGACGAAACCGGGGACGAAGCCGCTCCTTGCTGCGGGTAACCACGGGATGATTATCGGTGAACTCGTCAATTGCGCGGTGCAATTCGATGCCGGTGGCAATGTCTTTCTCAAATCTTTTTCGCACGTCTCTTCCTTTTACAAAATCGCCAATGAAATTCCCGATCATGATCTTTGGCTGATCGCCGGACAGATAAAGATGAGCAAGAAAGTTCATAGCCAAAAGTAGGTTTTTACAGGACATCCCGGGACAGTTAATTAACAAACTCTGCTGGTTGTTGTTCATTGTTGCTTTATCAACGAAGATTTCACAACTTCCAGTCAACAAATGTAGGATTATGTCTGCAAGCACTCAGGTGAAGCTGCTGATAAGTCTCGCTCAGATTGATGGATTAGTGGCAGACCGCGAAAGGAATTACATCAGCAAGATCGGCGTAGCCAATGGTCTGACTCCGGATGATATGAGCAAGCTGTTCGAACAGCGGCATGATCTGATCGTACCTGCAGATTTAAGCGACGCACAAAAATTTGATTGTCTTTTTCACCTTGTTCAGCTTATGAAAATTGACGAGCGGATGTACAGGGAAGAAATTCTCTTTTGTTCTACCATAGCCGAAAAACTAGGATACAGGAAGGAAGTCATGTTTGACCTTATGCTTAACGTGAAGGCCGGTAACATGGATGAAAATGAAAAGGAAAAACTGGAAGACCTTACCCGAAAATACCTGGTCTGATGGGCAGGTTTATCTGTATTCTTTTTCTGCTGACATGTATCACCTGCTCTGCATTTAGCCAGCGCATGCTTATCTATTGTGGTCGCCTTCTCGATGTAAAGGCTGGCTCACTGACTTCCGGGGTGACCATTGTAGTCGAAGGAAAACGCATCGCCGCGGTTGAGAATGGATATTCCGATGTACTGCCGGGTGACAGTGTTATTGATTTGAAGTCCAAAACGGTTCTTCCGGGACTGATCGACATGCACGTTCATCTTGAGGGGGAAACGAGTAAGGATGAGGACCTTGAAATGTTCTTGCTAAACGATGCCGATATCGCCTTCCGGTCGGCGGTATTTGCAAAACGAACGTTGCTTGCAGGCTTTACAACCGTTCGCGACCTGGGAGGGTCCGGAGTCAATACAGCCTTGCGAAATGCAATTAACCAGGGTCTCACTCCCGGACCCCGGATCATTTCCGCGGGCAAGTCCATTGCTACCACGGGTGGCCATGCTGACCCCACCAACAGCTACCGGAAGGATTTAATGGGAGATCCTGGCCCTGCCGATGGCGTTATCAATGGTCCCGACGATGCCAGGAAGGCCGTACGTCAGCGTTACAAGGACGGGGCCGATATGATAAAGATCACCGCTACGGGCGGGGTGCTGAGCCTTGCAAAAGATGGATCCGGTCCTCAGTTTACCGACGACGAATTAGAAGCGATCGTTGAGACGGCCCGCGACTATGGCATGCACACTGCTGCGCATGCCCACGGCGCCGAAGGAATGAAGAGGGCAGTCCTAGCCGGAATAACCACCATCGAGCACGGCACGAACATGACGGAAGAAATCATGGACCTGATGAAATCAAAGGGCACCTTTTATGTTCCCACCATTTCGGCGGGAAGATTTGTGGCCGAAAAAGCAAAGGAG
>DATBVZ010000544.1:0-2781 GCA_036515095.1 Cyclobacteriaceae bacterium
TCCCGAAGGGTCCTTCATAGCTGCTCCTACCTTCCGGCGAACCGGTGCCGCAGTAAAGATCGGATACGGCACCGAACAGAACTTTGTCGACTTCATTGTGCTTCGCGCAAAGGATGATCCGAACTCCATTGATTATACTACGCAGGAGACTGACCTGACGCCGGCCGCGAACCTCGTGGCTGGAGTATACACAAGGCAAAAATTCCTGAAGAACTTTCAGTTGGAATTTGAACTGGCACAAAGCCTCTATACGCACAATACGGATCTGACTGATCCCGACACCCTGGAGGGAGGCGTGCTGACAAAACCGCTTTCCTTTCTCATGGATGACAAAAATAGTTCTACGAAACACAGCACTGCACTGGAGGGTTCGCTGGGATACGGGAAAGAGCACTACAACATCAGGGTCAGGTATAAGGAAATAGGTCCTGATTATCAAAGCATGGGCGCCTACTTTTTTCAGAATGATGTTAGAAATATTACCATCGAGCCCTCTGTCAGCATGCTGAAATCGGCCCTGCAGATCAATGGCAGCTTTGGATATCAAACAGACAACCTTGATAATCGCAGGGCGGCAACAACGGAAAGAAAGATCGGCTCGCTGATGCTCAATGGAAGGATAGGCACCCGATACACCGGCAATCTATCCTATTCAAATTATGATATCGGCCAGGCTCCGGGTACGGTGGAACTGGATACGCTGATCCAGGTGTCACAAACCACACAGAGTTGGGGCATGCTTCACAATCTTATGTTTCAGGGTGAAGCGTTGAATCATAACCTCATGATAAATTACAACTATCAGTCGCTGAACGACCGGAATCCAGGGACATCCGTCTACACCGACTACAATACCTCCACCTGGCTGGGATCTTATTTTCTCACGCTGGTCCGGCTCAGACTGAATGTTGTTGGCAGTTATACATTCACCACATTCCAATTGCCCTCAAAACAAACAAAGATCGGCGGCCCGACTGTGGGGTTAACCAAAACCCTGGCCAACAATGCACTTAGTATTAATCTGACTTACTCTTCCATGGCTTACAGGATCGATAACCAGCAGCATCAGACCATTAACAGGCTTTCGGTCAATACCTCGTACCGTGTTGCCCGGAAACACAGACTGAATCTTCGGTTCTATATCAACCAAAGCGCCAGGGAGGCGGAGAATGTTGAATCGTTTCGTGAAACTAAAGGAAACATAGGGTATGCTTATACTTTCTAAGCTCAGCGAATTCCGGAAAATTTCCGACAGGCTGTTTTACAGTTTCGTCTTTGGGCTGTATGCAAGTTCATCATTGGCACAGGCTCCGGCCACGCAGGCAACTGTAGTGACAACCTTCAGTCCGCCCTTCACCATCCCCCTGTCGGAAATTTACACAAGCCAGCAGCTTAATGTTCTGGTTACGGCCGTGAACGGTCCAATACCTTCGGGAAAAATCGCCGTCGTAATCCAGGGTAACAATGGCATTCGTATTCAGAACAACTATGTCACTTCGGGTTTTTCACTGGATATCGCGCAGGGAGCACCCTATCAGTTAAGCGGTGGTGATCTCGATGAGATCTTCCAACAGGGAAATTTTGTCGCTACGGGCATAACGGTTGCCCAGGCTTTCGATGAAGGACTTCCTCCCGGCAACTATGAGATCTGTTTTCGGGTGTACGTTCAGGGAAGAACAACATGGACCCCTATTTCACAAGCTCCTCCGCTGGGATGCGGTCCATTTATCATTCAGGATTCTCCAAACGCGGTGACGATTACCAATTTTGTTCAGCCTCCGCCCTTTACACCGGATCTTGCTGAGTATACATACAAGATAAACGCAACGCTCTTTTCCGCCGCTTCCCGAAATGTGCGATTGTTTCTTACGATTACAGGGGACAATGGAATTACAATACGTTCCCGCCAGGGGATAATAACACCTGAGACGTTGCCCTTACAGGCAGGCATACCGTATATGCTGACTTCCATCGATCTCGGACCTTATTTTGAATTCCAGAATCTTGTGTTTTCCGGTGTATCAGCGAACACCGTGTACAACGGCGGCCTTCCCGAAGGCAATTACAGATTTTGTCTGCGTGCGGTGGATAGTAATGGAACTTTTGTTTCAGCCGGCGAGCCTTCGGGCTGCAGTAATCTCATCAATATCCGGCTGCTGGAACCCCCTCAGCTTATCAATCCGCAATGTGGTACGAGTTTCAAATCAAGTGCCGCACAAAATATTGTTTTCAGTTGGACCCCGCCGCCAGGAGCTCCGCCCGGATTGGCGTACACGTTGCGTATAGTGGAAATGATCGATCCCGGCAAGAATCCTAACGATGCGATGCTCACGGCTACTACGCCTGCTTTTTTCGAAGAAACCACAATTGGCGCTACCACCTTCCTGTATGGACCGGGACAACCTGTACTCGAACCCGGCAGGAAGTATGCCTGGCAGGTGATAGCCGGTACCGGCCCGGGCCCCGATTTACCCAATACTTCATCACAGTTTAGAAATAAGGGAAAAAGCGCGGTATGCTGGTTTACCTGGGAGGAATCCCTTACCAGCATAAACCTCGTGATTGCAGATACAGGCGGGAAGAAGACGGGTGACGCTTCAGTCAGTCCGTTCACGAATACAGAGCCCGTTCCCCTTGCTGCCGTAGCAGGAAAGTTGTACTATAAATTCAAGACGTTTACTTACGTGTCAGGCTTGGGAAATAAGAAGGGCCAGAAGAAAAATACCATGAAAGCGGCGGGATTCGGTGGCGATGACATTCCATACAACCAGCAGCCTCTTA
>DATBVZ010000545.1:0-10399 GCA_036515095.1 Cyclobacteriaceae bacterium
TACCCGATGTGCACGCTCATTGTGGGCGAGGGAAAACTGGCCAGTACCATCAGTACCGTGTTCCACGAGGTTGCTCACAGTTGGTTTCAGGGTGTGCTGGCATCCAACGAAGCTGCCTATGGATGGATGGATGAAGGGTTCGCCCAATTCATTCAGGCGGAAGCGAAGGCAACCCTAATGGGGGATACGCAGCCGTTCGCCAAGATATATTCCGACTATACAAGGATGGCAACTGCGGGCGAAGAGGAGCCCATGTCTCAATATTCCGATCATTTCGTAACCAACGACGCCTACAAAATTGCCGCTTACTACAAAGGGTGCATTCTTCTGAATCAATTACGTTATATCATCGGAGAAAAGAAATTCTGGCAGGGCATGCGGTCGTATTACGAAACCTGGAAGTTCCGGCACCCCGAGCCTATTGACTTTGTGCGGATCATGGAGAAAATATCGGGGATGCAGTTAAAATGGTACTTCAACAACTGGATTCATACGACGAAGCAGATCGACTACACCGTCCTGGGGATGGAAGTCACTGCAGACAGCTCACTGGTTAGACTGGTGCGAAAAGGAGAATTGGCGATGCCGGTCGATCTTTTGGTCACCTATCACGACGGTTCCAGCGAAACGTTTTATATCCCGCTTAACGAAACCTTTGGCAGTAAAGAACCGGTCAGCGGCAGTTGGATTGAATGCAGGCCCTGGAGCTGGGTGAATCCCCGCTATGACCTCGTCATCAATCACCGGGGCAAGCGAATTGTCAGCCTCGAGATAGATCCCTCCAAACGGATGGCCGATGTGAATCCGGACGACAACATTTTTGGTTCAGCACCGCGGCCTTAGGATTCCACCGCCGTTATATACTGTGATCAGACCAACTTTTCAATATTTACTTTTCATTCTAAATTTGGACCTCATATCCGCATACCATGACTGCTGAACAGGCCGCCCGGGAGATCAAAAAGCTGACCGATTCCATCAACAGGCATAATGAACTTTACTACCAGGAGAATCGCACGGAGATCAGCGACTTTGAGTTTGATCAGTTGCTCGCAAAGCTTGCGGAATTGGAGAAGAAATTCCCGGAGCTAAAAAGCCCCGATTCACCTACACAGCGCGTCGGTGGAACCATCACCAGGGAATTTGCCACCGTATATCACCGTTATCCCATGCTTTCCCTTGGCAATACCTATAGTCAGGGCGAGCTGCAGGATTTTGACAGCCGGGTGAGCAGGGCTCTCGAAGGCGAACCCTATGACTATTTTTGCGAGTTGAAATTTGATGGAGTTTCCATCAGCCTGACGTACGAACAGGGCCGGCTTGTACGCGGTGTAACACGAGGCGACAGTGTAAGAGGCGACGACGTCACGGCTAACATTAAGACCATACGGAACATTCCGCTTACCATCAAGGGATCCGTACCTGCACTGTTTGAAGTCCGGGGGGAGGTCTTTCTACCCAAGCAGGTCTTTGCGGCCTTAAACAAAGAACGCGAGGACATCGGCGAAGAACGCTATGCAAACGCGCGCAATACAGCTTCGGGAACCCTGAAGATGCAGGATTCGGCTGAGGTCGCCCGGAGGAAGCTCGATTCCTACGTGTATACCCTTCTGGGTGAGGACCTGGATATCGATACGCACGAAGAGGGTATCCGGCTGCTGGAAAAGTGGAAATTCAATGTGTCGCCAACGTACAAAAATTGCGGCACACTGGAGGAAGTGCTCAACTATATTGATCACTGGGAAACGCGGCGGGGTGAACTGCCGCTTGAAACCGATGGTGTGGTCATTAAAGTGAACAGCCTGGCGCAGCAGGAACGATTGGGGTTTACGGCAAAAAGCCCGCGCTGGTCAATCGCTTACAAATACAAACCCGAGAGCATCAGCACCCGCCTGAATGCGGTTACTTACCAGGTTGGACGTACGGGCGCGATAACCCCGGTAGCCGAGCTTGCGCCCGTTTTCCTGGCTGGCACTACAGTGAAACGCGCATCGTTGCATAACGCGAATGAAATTGCACGGCTGGATCTGCGTATCGGCGATTACGTATACGTTGAAAAAGGCGGCGAGATCATCCCCAAAGTGACGGCCGTAGACCTTTCCCGCAGGCCGAAGGATACCGTACCCATCGCTTATATCGACAAATGTCCGGAGTGCGGAACCAAACTTGTCAGGCAGGATGGCGAAGCGGCTCACTATTGCCCCAATGCCTCCGGTTGTCCGCCGCAAATAAAAGGAAGAATTGAGCATTTCATCCAGCGCAAGGCCATGGATATCGATTCCCTGGGTGAGCGCACCATCCATCAGCTATTCCAGCTTGGACTGGTCAGGAGTCCAGCCGATCTGTACGATCTTAAACGTGAAGACATACTTAAACTTGAAGGCTTTAAAGAGCTGTCTACCACCAATCTGCTAAGGGGCATCGAACAGTCCAGGGAAGCCCCTTTTGAGAATGTCTTATTTGCAATGGGGATTCGGTACGTTGGCAAGACCGTTGCAGCGAAGGTGGCCTCGCATTTCAGGAACATAGATGCGCTTGCGTCCGCCAGCCTGGAAGACCTGCTGAACGCGCCGGAGGTCGGAGGCAAGATCGCTCAAAGCATCTACGCCTTTTTCCGGGATCCGGTCAATGTAAGGGAGGTGGGGCGCCTTAAGAAGGCCGGATTATCGTTTGCTATGGAGGAAAGGAACGAGAAGATAAGCGATACCCTGGGAAACAAATCATTTGTCGTCTCGGGAGTATTCCGTAATTACGAGCGGGATGAACTAAAGGACCTCATTGTCAAAAACGGAGGGAGGGTTTTGTCGTCGGTTTCCGGAAAATTGGATTACTTGCTTGCAGGTGACAATATGGGTCCTGCCAAACTCGAAAAGGCCAGAAAAAATGGGATTAGGATCCTCACTGAGAACGAGTTTGAATCGCTTTTAAAAGGAAAATCAGTATAATTAGAAATGTTTAACTTCCTTCAAATCAGTACGAACACGCATCTCAGGAGGAACAAATCACTTCGTACATGCCTTCCTTATTCGCAGGCCAGCCGGGTTGGTGTGATTTTCACGGTAGAAGACAAGCAAAAGCACAACCACGTAAAGGAATTTGTCAAGAGGCTGGAAAAAGACGGGAAGAAGGTAACGGTTATTTGTTTTTTACCCGACGACAAACAGAATTATGAGTTCTTGTTTGATTTCTTCACCGCCAAAGACTTTACGGTGTGGGGCAATGTCAGTTCGACATCGGCGATCAAATTCACCAACATAGACTTTGATTATCTTTTTTACCTGGATACAGATCCAAATGTCCTGATCCTTAATTTGCTGGCCCGCTGCAAGGCTAAATGCAGGCTGGGTAAATTCTGGGAAACCGGAAAGCCCTTTTTTGAGTTAATGATCGAGAGCAACGGCGACACAAAAGAGCTCATGGACAATATTTATAAGTACACAATCCTATTGCGATAGTCTGGAATGAAGAAATTTTTCGGTACCGGGGTAGCGTTGGTCACTCCTTTTGATGAAAATCTGGAGATTGACTTCAAAGCCATGAAGAAACTCCTGAATCACACAGCCAGGGGCGGTGTGGATTATTATGTGGTAATGGGAACGACCGGAGAATCTGCAACGATTGCCCAGGAGGAAAAAATGGAAGTGCTGAAGTTTGTCCGAAAGAACAATCCAAAAAATCTACCTGTCGTCTTTGGCGTTGGAGGAAATGATACCCGGCATGTTCTTGAGACGATCCGGGCTACCGATTTTACAGGCGTAGACGGATTGCTTTCGGTGAGTCCGTATTACAACAAACCCTCGCAGGAAGGGATCTTCCGGCACTTTAGCGCAATTGCCGAAACATCGCCCGTGCCGGTAATTTTGTACAATATTCCGGGCCGGACTGCCTCCAATATTACGGCCGAGACCACGCTCAGGCTGGCAGCCCATAAGAATATCGCCGCAATCAAGGAAGCTTCCGGCAGCCTGGAGCAATGTATGCGCATCATGTTGCATAAGCCCAAGGACTTCATATTGTTATCCGGCGACGATATGCTCAGTGTGCCATTGTACAGCATTGGCGCCAAAGGGGTGATTTCGGTGTTGGCCAATGCCCTTCCGGCCATTTTTGCACGCATGAAAAAATTTGTGTGGGCCAATCAGTTTGAAAAAGCCGGCCGGGAGCAATTCAGGTTGCTGGATATTAACGGGCCGATGTATGCGGAGGGAAATCCCGTCGGAGTAAAGCAGCTCCTGGCCGAGATGGGAATTTGCCTGAATTTCACCCGCCTTCCCATGGCGCCCGCCTCCGAAGAATTGCAGAAAAAGATTGCAGGGATCTATAACAACACAATAAGAAAGGGATAGCTTCCGGATAAGCTATCCCTCTTAAATCACAAACTCAAAAATTCTTTAAGGCCTTATTTAACTCGCCTTATTCTTCAGTTCCTGGACCTCCGCCCGGATGCCCTGAGCGATGGTTTTAAGTTCTTGCATGCCCTTTCTCACGCGGGTACCGGCAGCACTGTTACCCTTGTTATAAAACTTGTCAATGTCACCTTCAAGTGAAGCTATGAGATTTTTGAGTTCCTGAAATTTTTGCATTGCCTTAAAGATTTAAGATGAATATTTTAGTTTCTACTGCCAATTTAAAGAAAAACCCAAAAATTCAACCGTTTTAGGCACTTTTTTTACGTATGTTTAGTAACTGTAACAAGCTCCTCCTTGCGGTAAAAGCCATCGTCCAGCTTCCTTTTGAGCGCAGAAAAGGCCGCCAGTGTCTCCTCCACATCGTCAATGCTATGCGCTGCTGTCGGGATGATCCGGAACATGATAACATCCTTAGGTACAACGGGATATATCACAACTGAGCAGAATATATTGAAATTCTCGCGGAGGTCCATAGCCATGTTTGCCGCCTCGCCAACTCCGCCTTTGAACAGCACAGGCGTAACCGGAGAATTGGTGTCTCCGAGGAAGAAGCCCCTTTCCTTGAGTCCTTCCTGCAGGGCGCGGACAATCTTCCACAAGTTATCCCTAAGCTCAGGGCGTGTCCGTAACAGCTCAAGCCGTTTCAGGGCGCCAACCACCATCGGCATCGGCAAACTCTTGGCGTATATCTGCGACCGCACACTGTAACGCAGGTACTTGATTATGCGCTTTTCGCTGGCAACAAACGCACCTATACCTGCCATAGACTTGGCAAAGGTAGAAAAGTAAACATCAACCCGGTCCTGGACACCCTGCTCTTCACCCGTACCCGCTCCCGTCTTACCCATTGTTCCAAAACCGTGTGCATCATCCACAAACAGTCTGAAATTATACTTCTTCTTCAGTTCAACTACGCCTTTCAGGTTACCCTGCTTTCCCGACATACCAAATACTCCCTCCGTAATTACAAGGATGCCGCCACCCGTTTCTTCCGCAAGTTTGCTGGCGCGCTGGAGTTGTTTCTCCAGGTTTTCCATATTGTTGTGAACATACACGAACCGTTTACCCATATGCAGGCGAACTCCGTCAATGATGCAGGCGTGGCATTCTGCATCGTATACGATCACGTCCTTGCGGTCGACGAGCGCATCGATGATAGACACAACACCCTGATAACCGTAGTTCAGCAACATGGCGTCTTCCTTTGATTCAAAGACCGCGAGCTGCCGCTCCAGTTCGACGTGATTGTCCGAGTTGCCCGACATCATCCGGGCTCCCATCGGCAATGCCAAACCGTATTGCGCTGCCGCCTCGGCATCCGCTTTTCGTACTTCAGGATGATTGGCAAGACCCAAATAATTGTTGAGACTCCACACAAGCACTTCCCTTCCCATGAATTTCATCCTGGGATTAATGTCGCCTTCAAGCTTGGGGAAAA
This sequence comes from Cyclobacteriaceae bacterium, assembly GCA_036515095.1. Taxonomy (GTDB): domain Bacteria; phylum Bacteroidota; class Bacteroidia; order Cytophagales; family Cyclobacteriaceae; genus ZC4RG29. Next base: position 5,848 of record DATBVZ010000545.1, read on the forward strand.
AGAAATAATCATCGGGGAGGTGAGCGTATTTGGCCAGCGGGCCAGCTTCCATTCGAAGCTTTTCAAACAAGTCTACCATCTTTCCGTTGGTTGGTTATCATCCTGCAAAAATAAGCAAAAAGTCGCTACAATGCCGACTATCACACGGTTGCCTTCAACTTCTGGCACAAACAGGAATTAATGATTAGCATTGCACCTATGGCGGAAATCCGTAAAATACTGGTGGCTAACCGAGGTGAAATCGCCCTCCGTATCCTGCGTACGGCGCGGGAAATGGGTATTCAAACGGTTGCAATATACAGCGAGGCAGACCGCCTCTCACCGCATGTACGCTACGCTGATGAGGCTTTTTGCGCAGGTCCTCCCCCCTCTTCATCATCGTACCTGCAGATGGATAAGATCATCGAAATTGCCTGTCAGTCCGGCGCTCAGGCGATCCACCCCGGATACGGCTTTCTGTCCGAAAACGAACAGTTTGCTGCCAGGGTGAGTGAATCCGGCCTCATCTTCATTGGGCCTTCCGCAACATCCATCGGCATTATGGGTAACAAGCTTGCGGCCAAACGGGCGGCAGCCGCCTATGGCGTTCCGCTTGTGCCCGGTACGGACGTGCCGGTCAGTGATCCCGCCGATGCAAAGCGGATAGCGGCCGAAGTCGGTTATCCCGTTCTGATCAAAGCAAGCGCAGGCGGTGGCGGAAAGGGAATGCGGATCGTCAACCGTGAAGATGAATTTGATTCGCAGATGGAGCGTGCGGTAAGTGAGGCGACCTCATCGTTCGGAGACGGCTCGGTCTTCATAGAGAAGTATGTATCGCTTCCGAGGCATATCGAATTTCAGGTTCTCGGGGATACCCATGGCAATATCGTTCATTTATTCGAACGCGAATGCTCCATTCAACGCCGCCATCAAAAGATCATCGAAGAAGCACCTTCTTCCGTTCTGACTCCTGCCCTTCGCCAGGCAATGGGTGAAGCTGCCGTCAGGGTGGCAAAGGCATGCGGTTATTACGGCGCCGGAACCGTGGAATTTATCCTTGACGGTGACCTGAATTTTTATTTCCTGGAGATGAACACCCGGCTGCAGGTAGAGCATCCCGTTACGGAAGTGGTAACCGGACTTGACCTGGTGAGGATGCAAATTGAGATCGCACGTGGCGAAAAGTTACCCTTTGGCCAGGATGGGGTCAGTCTCAATGGACACGCTATTGAAGCCCGTGTTTATGCCGAGGATCCGGCCAACAATTTCCTTCCCGATATCGGCACGCTTACCACCTATAAAGTACCTCAGGGAAACGGCGTGCGGGTCGACGACGGATTCGAGCAGGGTATGGAAATCCCCTACTACTACGATCCCATGATTGCCAAGCTGATTTGTTTCGCCGCCACGCGCGATCAGGCCATATCGAAAATGATCCGCGCCATAGACGAATACGAAATTGGCGGCCTCGAAACGACGCTTGGATTCTGCAGGTTTGTTATGGAGCATGAGGCATTCAGGACGGGCAATTTTGATACCGGGTTTGTGGAAAAACATTTCACCCCGGAGTTGCTTTCCGAAAATAAAAACAAAACCGAAGCGAAAGTCGCTTCCGCTTTGGCGATGATTGGCCTGGCGGCTATACCGGGCAATGGAAAAGCGGTTAACATTTCTCATGGCTCTCCAGAGCACAAATGGAGGAGAAACCGGCTATCCAATAACTGGCCATGATCGAATTTAACCGCCGACTGATCCTGGCTTCCGCATCCCCGAGGAGACAATTTCTCATGCGGGAAGCGGGATTCACTTTTGAGGTTCGCGTGCCTGATGTCGATGAGCGTTTTCCGCCGGATATGCCAGTCACCAAAGTCGCGGCGTTCATCGCCAAAAGAAAAGCGGACTCCTTCCGCGGACTACCGGATGACGATATTATCGTTACCGCCGATACGGTTGTTATCCTGGCTGACAGAATACTGAACAAACCCGATACCCGCGATGAGGCGATCCGGATGCTTGGTGAACTTTCGGGCAGGAGCCACCTGGTAATGACGGGGGTATGCATTCTGTCCAACGAAAAAGAGTGCCTGTTTGATGACACTACCGAGGTCACTTTCAAAAAATTAACCCGCGATGAAATAGAATTCTATGTAGACCGTTATCAGCCTTTCGATAAGGCTGGTGGTTACGGCGCGCAGGACTGGATAGGAATGGTAGCCATAGAGAAAATTGCAGGCTCCTATTTTAACGTAATGGGACTTCCCATACACAAGGTCTATGAGAATCTCTCCAGGTGGGCGACGGCATCCACACGCTAGGCCGCCGAATGCCTTTCTTTAACTCCCGTTGTTCCTGATTTGGAAATTCCGTTCACCGCCCAGGCACCGGTTTGGAGCTTGATCCTGTTTCGGTCTGCCCTTCGTGCCGACTCATCCGGATCTCTTGTCAGCTCCCTCACCCGCTCCAGGCAAAGGCATATCGCGTCATTGCGAACGTGAATTCCCGCGACTCCCCTCCTCACCAAACGCTCACCGAAATCCCAATCGTAATCGCCGCGCGTAAGGTCCTCATTGAATCCGTTAACGGACAAAATATCTTCTCTCCATGCCGAGGAGTTGAATCCGCACCAGGGTGGTGGCGCTGAGGAAAACCGCTCAAACAATTTGTCGAGCAACCGTTGATTGGTCATGCCGATCCATTTTGCCGGCTGCAGCCCGTGATCAAAAAGCCAGCGCCAGTCAAAAGCGAAAAGCGTCCCTATATCTTCCCGCGTAATGGCCTTGCTTACCTTCATCGGAACGCTAAAGTATCCCCCTGCCAAAAAGTGGTGCTTCCTGGACCGTTTCATATGAACTTCCACAAAATCATTGCGCGGAATGCAGTGGTCGTTGGAAAAAATCAGGTAATCGGAATTTGTTGACGCGATGGCCCGGTTCAATATATGGGCTTCCTGATCTTCATTTCCCCCCTCGCTGATATGCCGGATGTTCATGCCGGATTTCTGGCCGAACGCGTTGATGAGGGCTCGTGTTTCTTCGCAGGTGCCGCCTTCAGCGATGGTGATCTCAAAGTTGTTGTAGGTCTGGCACTCATAACCCCAAAGCGTTTTTTGCAACCAGGCGGGAGTGCCATGTGTACTTATAATAACCGCGACCTTCATCTAACTATTGGAAACCATCATCACAAACATTCTTACAGGCGGCAAAGCCATCCATTGCCCGGCTCCTGTTGCCGCCCAAAAATGCGAAGCAAAGTGTACTCCTCTTCCAGCCACAACCTCGCTGGACTACCGAGTTGCATAAATTTAGCAAATTTTGAGGTGGATGGGGCATTTGCACACGTTGATTTTCGTCGGATGTTCATCGTTGGGCCGACGGGGTATCGGCTATTCCCGGTTGTTCCTCAATTGTGCGGTATCCGGGCCAGAATCATTTTCTCCGGATGACCAATTGCATTTGACTGACACTGAGAGATTTTGGAAGACTGTGCCGATTTGTGCAAGCGCAAACCCGGGATAGACGCTGCCCCTATCTTCTTTCAGAACAATTACAGCGACAAATTCGTTGACCTGCTCCTCTTCTTGAATTTCCGGAATGCAACATACCGGACATGGCGCTCCCAGGCCGCAATCGCAGCGAGCAGCAGCCCCCGGTATCCGTCCAGGAAGCCCAATTTGAGGAAGTAGCTGCGAACAAATAGGGAAACAGGCTTGATGGCGCCATGATACAACCACGTCTTAATCCTTCCCTGCTCAAAGTCAGACCGGGCAACCAGGTGGGCATAATGCCAGGACTTCCTCACATACTCGCTGACGCTGGTGGATGCATTATGGAGAAGATCGCCCTTCAGATGGATGATCTTTGTGTTGCGCGGTAAAATAAGTCTCTCATGGACTATACCTTCCCAATGGCCAGCGGGCCTACGGAATATTCTGAGCTTCTTGTCGGGATACCAGTCGCCATGTCGGATCCACATACCGAAAAAGTTGTTCAGCCTGTTCATGGTAAAGGCCACATCCTGAGCCGGAATGTTCCTGATTTTTAGAATGGAATCGGCGAGTTCCGGCGAAAGGGCCTCGTCTGCATCCAGGGAAATAATATAGTCGCCGGATGCAAGGCCGTTTGCATAGTTCTTCGAAGCGGAGTAGCCCTGCCATTCCCGTTGAATAAACGTGACTTCAGCCATACGACAGATTGCTGCGGTTCTGTCGGTCGAGAACGAGTCCAGCACAATAATCTCATCCGCAACATCGCCGAGAGAGTCAATACACTCTCCGATGTTCCTTTCCTCGTTTAACGAGACTATCACTGCTGAAAACTTCACTGCTGTCATTTTCAATACTATTGAAACGGGTGACGCCGAAAGCCAATGTGCCCTGGTTTAACGCAAGCGTAAACGGTGCTTGCTGAACACTCTACGACTAGAATTCCGGGGAAATCTTCATGCACACACCTGACCCGATTTACCATTTACACCTGTACTTTGTGGTGGCCATGAGCAACTAATCTTTAGTGGACGCTGCAAAGGAATATATTATACAAGGAAAGACCAAACGCTCAGGTATGCGCGCTCCTTC
>DATBVZ010000546.1:0-13958 GCA_036515095.1 Cyclobacteriaceae bacterium
CCCACACGGTATAATTCGCGTCGGGAAGATCGGGGATCAGATACTGGCCTTTGTCATCGGTTACAACGATCCTTGCAAAGCGGGTGGGAAGATCAAACGTTTCAGCGATCACCCATACGCCTGCTTCAGGGCCATTCGGCCCTCTTACCACGCCTCCGATATCATCGTCGCCAACCGCAACTGCTTCAGTGTCAGGATTGCAGGCATTCAACCCAACCAAAACGGCCAGGATTATGAGATGCAGAACTGTAAAATGAAATGGTCGCCGGTTTCCATCAGAAACCGCGGGGCGAAGGGATCCTGTAGTCCTTTTCATGATTAGGGGGGTTACCGGTTTTACGACTGCCACTTTTCACTATGCCTTTCAAAATATACAATTCATGAACTGGAAATCCTATCACTATCAGAGACAACCTCACCATTGCCCGCAGTGATCTGCAAATATCACCAATAGACATAGCAATCACCGGCGGATCATTTTGAGTAGGTTCAATTTGCGCTATCGGTATGGTACCGGGCAGCTTAACACCCTCGAATACCAATAGTTTAATTTGCTATACTACTCCTGCCTTAATGAACGTATAGGATTAGCCCGCGCCGCCTTTAATGTCCGGTAACTTACCGTAGCAAGGGCTATGAGGAATGCTATCAGTCCGGATAGAATAAAAATACCTGCATGCAACGATATCTTGTACTCAAATACTTTTAGCCACTCCTTCATCATGTACCACGCCAGCGGGGTTGCGATCAAAAAAGCGATTCCGACCTGTTTCGCAAAAGACGATGAAAGCAACAAAAACAAATTTAATCCGCTCGCTCCCAATACTTTTCGAATACCCAGCTCTTTGGTTCTCCGTTGAATGTTATACGTGGCAAGACCAAATAAGCCGAGGCAGGCAACAAAAATGCTCAACGCCCCACCCATCCTGAAGATCATGGCTGCGCGTTTTTCATTTGCGTAAAACGACGCCAGCTGTTGATCGAGGAAATGGTATTCAATTGGGGTGCGCTGATCGAATTTCTCATGAACACGGGTGGCGGCTTCGACGACTTCTTCTGCATCGCCTGAGATCTTCAGCGTAAAATAATCGATGTACTGAAACGGATTGTTCCACGCTCCGATAATGATGGGCGCAACCTTCTGGTGCAAGGACTGAAAATTAAAATCCCTTATGACTCCGATCACGGTAGTATTCATCTCCCCTTCACCTGTCCGGATTTTGACCACCGCCCCTATTGGTTCGGCAAGTCCCAGAGCTTTTGCGGCAGATTCATTAAGAAGGATGTTGGTGGAATCGTTATGGCTATGAGAAGAAAAGTACCGGCCGCTCTTTATGTTGATCTGATAGGTGGCAAGCATATCTTCATCGAAACCCATAAAATAAGTTTGAATGGAATCGGCAATTGCTTCGCGAGAAGCAGGACTGCTCACATATAGCTGCCGGATATTTTTCCATTCTCCCGGCACGCGGGTTGAAACGGCCACGTGCTGAACACCGGGGATTTTTGAATATTCATTCTTGAGCGTGCGGAATTGGCTGCGCACGTCGCCATTGTTAATGTCAATAATCATTAATCGGTCCTTATTAAAGCCGATATCTTTGGTACGAATGAAATTCAGCTGGCGTCCAACCACGAGCGTTGACACGATCATCACAATGGTCAAAACAAACTGGAATATCACAAGCGTCCGCCGCAAGTCAATAGCGCCTTTTCCACTGACTTCCCTTCCACGCAGAGAAGAAACCGGTTTTAATTTCGCCAGGTAAAATGCAGGGTAACTTCCTGAGGTCAAACCGATAACCACTGCGACGGTAAGTAATGGAGGAACAAAGCGTATGAGATTTTGCCTGGTAATATCAAATTCTTTTCCTGTAATCTGGTTAAAGTAAGGGAAGAACAAATCCATAACAAAAATCGCTGCCATGGCCGAAATGAAAGTGACTATGAAAGATTCCATTAAGAACTGGACGATCAGTTGTCCTTTCTTCGCACCCGCTACCTTCCGCACACCGACCTCCAGCGAGCGCACCATTGCCTTCGAAGTTGCCAGGTTGATGTAATTGACACATGCGATCAGCAGCAGGAACAAACCCATGGATGAAAAAATATAGATGTCAGAAGGACGGCCGTGGCGGGATTCTGTTCCTTCTTCAATATTTTCCGACTTAAGATAAATGTCTTCCATTGCCTGAAAATCAATGCCAATACCACCGTCATACTTCGCAAACAACTTTTTCTCCAGCATGGGAATTTTAGTTCGAAGGCTTGTGATGGAATTGCCGTCATTTAACACGATGTAGGTATAGGCGCCAAAACTTTCCCAACTGTTGAGGTAGTTGGTCCATTCTTCATCTGTACGGACTTGCGAGAACAGCATATCAAATTGCAGGTGGGAATTTTCGCGCTGATCTTCGACGACACCAGTCACCGTTACGGCCCCAAAACTGGTTTTCTCAATCATTTCCCCAATCGGATTCTTGTCTCCAAAGTATTTCTTAGCCATGGATTCCGTCAATACCAGGGAGAAAGGTTCCTTCAGGGCTGTGGCTCTATTCCCGCTGAGGAATTTAAAATCGAATACCTCAAAAAAATTCTCGTCAGTAGTCGTATACCAGTTGCGCTCCTGGAAATTCTGACCGTTTAATTCGAATACCACCTGTCCTACAAACCGGTGCAACCGCACCATGCCCCCTACCTCCGGATAATTGGTCACCAACTCTGGTCCCATAGGCGGAACCGATACCCCATAACGCCGAACCTTTTCAGGATCCCGTTCATCAATGGTCAGGATCCTGAAAATGCGATCGGATTTTGAATGGAAGGTGTCGTAGGAAAGCTCATGGCTGACATACACATACAGCATACAACTGAATGAGATACCGATGACAAGGCCCAGGATGTTGATGAGCGAATACGCTTTGTTCCTTGTCAGTGAACGGAAAGCGATCTTGAAGTAGTTCCTGATCATGCGCTGAGATGTAGAGACGTTAATGTATGGCTACTTCCGAAGGATTTGCGACAGCTGAATCAATTATCCCTTTCATATTTTTTCAACAGGTCAATGATCGATTTGTTTTTAGACATACGGGCATGGAACATTGCATACTCGTCTCCGGGCGATACCAGATAGGGGTCGGCACCATTTTCCAACAAGACCCTTGAAATCTCATAGTGGCCGTTCCTTACTGAACATATAAGAGGGGTGCCGTCCCCGTCGACTTGTCCATTAACGTCGGCGCCTTGCGAAATCAGATACTTTACGGCTTCCAGACTTCCTTCCCTGGAGGCGATTAGCAGGGCTGATCCGTCGCCTCCAAGCTTTTTATTCACCTCCGCACCGTTGGTCACTAAATACTTGACGAAGTCAAGCTTTCCATGCCCGGAAGCAGCCATGAGCGGGGTCTCGTCTCCTGGTGCATGGAACTCAACATCTGCTCCCGCATCAATTAGCAGTTTCCCAATTACAAGGTCGCCCTCCCTGGCAGCGGCTACCAAAGGTGAGCGTGGTTCCCCATCACCCCTATAAGAACAATTCGGATCTACTGTTTTGAGCAGATCTTTCACTTTTGCGATGTTCTTTGCTTTTACTGCTCTCAGTAACTCTTTGCAGTCATTTGGATAATGGGATTCGTTTTGCTTATCCGCTTTTATAAGGATTGGTTCGTTAGCATTTCGGGCGAGCGCAGAAGAGGGCTTGTTTATTACCAGCAGCATTGCAAATAATATCGGCGCAATAAATGCATACTTCCAGTAACTGTGCGGGCTTGATTTTTTAGCGTTCATCATCAGAATTCTTTGTTTCAGTAAGGATTGATTGTAATTGGTCGTTATTGTAAGAGGTTTTTTGCGGGTGGCTATCTTTAACAGGTTCATCTGGTACCGTTCTTTTTCAACTGTTTTTCCTTTCAACATAAGGTCATCCGTTTCATATTCTATGTTCTTTTCGACCTCTTTCCTAAAGACCCATATCAGGGGGTTGAACCAAAGAACAATTACTGCAATTTCTGTCAGTAACAAGTCGATAGCATGAAGCTTTCTCACGTGGATTTTCTCATGGGAGACTATCTGCTCGTATGTATCGTAATCATAACGTTCTGGATTTATGAATATGTAGTGGAAGAAGGAACATGGCCCCTGCACCGAATGCCCATTGATAATTACTCCATTATTGTCGTGCACTTTGTCGGTACTTTTTCTCACCTTTATTAATATACTGACTATCTGAACGAAAAGATTCAGGGAGAAGATTATCACTCCAAAATAATATAACCATAAAAGCCAGTCAATCGATCCTGTTTCACGTTTCTCAGGATTATCAATCTGCACTTTGTTATCCCCTTGCGTATTTTCAGGCAGGATAGGTCGCGCAGGTGATGACAAGGATTCACGATGATCTGTGCGCTCAACTATCGTAGATATGAATCCCTGGTCATCAACGAGTTTTGGTAAAGAAACAAATGGCAAAACAAATGCAAGGACAAGACATCCGATAAGATAAATTCTGTTCGTGCCAAAAAAACTTTCCTTTTCAAGGAAAACTTTATAAAAGACCAGCACAATAGCAATGATAAACGAGGCTTTTAATAACAGTGTGACCATGGGTTAATGCTTTTGTGATTTGATTATCCTGATCAACTCCTCAATCTCCACCTCCGTGAGATTTTCTCCTTTTGCGAAATGCGCAATCATCCTTGGAACCGAATTGCCGAAATAATTCTTCTTTATGTTAACCAGCTGTTTTTCCCGGTAATCCTCAAAATGGATTACGGCACTGTACTGATGTGTATTGCCGAGCATTTCAGATTTAAGAAACCCTTTCCTGACCAGTATCTTGACAATAGTGGCCACCGTATTATAATGAGGCTTTGGATCAGGCAGTTCCTCGATTATTTCGCGAATGAAAACCGTTTTCAGTCGCCAGACAATTTGCATAATTTGGTCTTCCCCTTTTGTAAGTTGTTTCATCAATTAAGATTATGATTCAAAACTACTAATAAATTAGTAGTTATACTAAATAATTAGTAGTTTCAATTTTGATTGGAATTTCAAAGGAACAGGACAGACTTTCCTGGGAATTGTCCTTTGTTAGGGGCTTTCTCACGAAATGCTACCTTATAAGGTTCGCCTTTGACGGTAAAATCGTAATCAATCCTTCCTCCCCACGAGCTGTTCAAACAGATGCTCAAGCATTTCACGGGCATCATCGCACAATCCAGGATGCGGTATTGACGTTTGAAGCACTGTGCTTCGTGGCGATGTAAGCCAACGGAAGCGTTCGGCAATGGGTAGCTTTCCTATCTGACCGGCATCCTTACCCCCTTTACAAACACGCTCGAAAGCAGCAATGTGTTCTTTAAGCCCGGCGATATCCAGCTTATCACAGAAAACGCGCAACATGTCTTCGTGCATCTGGAACCGTGTGTCCAGGAATTTTTGATCCGGGCAATACAACACAATGCCCGCATTGAAGAACTCCTCCCGTTCGACATGCGGCACAACCCGGACGACCGCGTATTCAAATGAGTATTTCCCTTGCATGCTGTGCCACTTTTACAAAAAGACCGGAGTGAAAACTTCGTGATTCCAGGAAATGAACATAGGCCTGACGGTGCAAAGTAATTGAATCGAACGACGAATCCTCCGCCAGCCATTCATCGGGAACTAAAGATACAATACCATAAATTCGTTCGGTGGTAAGACGCGCCCTGAACTCCAGATCAACTGCCTCCAGTTCACTGGCTTTCTGCAACAGTACATGATCTTTGATGAGCGGAAAAGGCTGCGTCGCATCCTGCTCCTGCTGCCATGCATGGTGAAAATACAGCGAAGCACCATGGTCGATCAGCCACAATTCTTTGCGCCACCAAACCATGTTGGTATTCCGCGCGGTGCGATCGACGTTCATCAGCAGGCAGTCCAGCCACACAATTTCAGAAGCCAGCCTGGAGGAAATGGGGGTCACAAGCGGATCAAAAGTAATGGCCCCTGAGAGGTAATGTAATCCCAGGTTGAGCCCGGTGCTGGCTTTGAGCAGATCCTGGATTTCCTCATCGCCTTCAATTCGCCCGAAGGCACTATCGAGGTTGGCAAAAACTATTTCCGGAACCTTTAATCCCAGTGCGCGGGCTACCTCGCCGCCGATGAGTTCAGCAATAAGCGCCTTTGTGCCTTGTCCCGCACCGCGAAATTTGAGTACATAGAGAAATTCATCGTCGCCTTCCACGATGGCAGGAAGAGACCCTCCCTCCCGCAAGGGTGTGACATAACGGATAACATTGATCGTTCGCAGTGCCGGCGGAGAATAGTGCACAATAATTAAGAGTTTTGTTAAAGAAAACAGCTTGGCAGTAGTATTCCAAATGGGATGGGGGTGTACTACCTTGAAATTGGGCTGCCGTCGAGGTATGATTCAGGCTTGCAAAATCGGGTGAGCCGTGTGCAACAAATTGTGGTCCAGGCGAAACGCAGGCTGTGCCCGCCGAAGCTTGCCAAACCAGGTTCCGACATGTACTACACTGTTAGGCAAGCGAAGGCGCGCTGTGCCCGCCGAAGCTTGCCAAAACCAGGTTCCGACATGTACTACAGACTGTTAAGCAAGCGAAGGCGCGCTGTGCCCGCCCAAGCTTGCCAAACCAGGTTCCGACATGTACTACAGATTGTTAAGCAAGCGAAGGCGGGAATTCATCAATCCTTTTCAAGATGTGCCCGCAGCATCCAGGCCATTTTCTCGTGCTTCTCCATGAGACCGGTTAGGTAGTCGCTCGTGCCAAAGTCCTTGCCTTTCGAAGCTATCGGGTCGATGCTTTCCCGCAGCCGGATGATGATGCTTTCATGATCGGCCAGCAACGCCCTGATAAAACCTTTGCTGTCATTTGTTTCGCGGGAGGCTTCCGTCAGATCCGTGAGTTCCAGGAATTCCCGCAATGTACCGGGTGCGTAGTGGCCAAGGGTCCGGATGCGTTCGGCTGTTTCGTCGATAACCACTTCCAATTCTGTGTATTGGTCTTCGAAAAACTTGTGCTTGTTGTAGAAGTCAGCCCCCTCCACATTCCAGTGTGCGTTCCGGGTTTTCGTGTAAAGTACAAATTCATCAGCCAGCAGCTTGGCAAGTTGGTGGGCAATCTCGGCCTGCGGGGCCTCTTTGATTCCAATTTGAGTTTTCATGATTGACAATTTTTTCAGGGTTCTATAAACACGTAACATACGAGCCCCTGATTTGGTGCTTTTGCGACGATCCCAATTTGGGCATTTCAGCACATTTTATTTACTGATTTTTGCCAGTCGCGGAGACAAATCCACAAAGTGTTGCATAGTTCTCCCGCCTGCGTTGATGTACTTGTCCGTAAAGCGGCCCAGGGACAGGTATGCCAATACGTCTTTCCCCATGGACCTTGGCACGATGATTTCAGTTATACCTATGATTTTAACCAAATTGTATGCGTATGAAATCGATGAGGAAAATGAATGTGAGAAAGCAGGCACAAATCACGATGATCGGTGTCTTGCTGACAGTAGGCGTACTGTTGTCGACGGGGTTGAAAGCGCAAACAGAAACCACGACGGAAACAACAGTACAAACGGAGACCAGAACAGACAGCTCACCTGACCGGATGAGACCGGCCGGCGGCCCCCGCGCAGGTATCAAAGGCGGGGTTAACCTGAGCAATTTCATCACCGATGAACCAACGGACCGCCACACGCTGGTGGGCTTTCATGCAGGGGTCTATGGGCAGCTGTTCGTCAATGAGGGCTTTGCAATACAGCCTGAGGTAAACTATTCCACGAAGGGAAATGAAATCACTTCGGAATTTGGGATTATCGACCACGAAACCAAATTCAACTTGCATTATATCGACCTGCCTGTTCTGGCTGTATTCAAACTGGGCGATGCCGTTGAAATTCACGCCGGACCTTACTGGGCCTACCTGGTAGGTGCAAACATTGATACCGACGGTGATCTGGGTGATGGCTTCAGGCAACTGGACCGCGACAACTTTGATAATTGGGACTACGGTCTGGTTGGCGGTATTGGCTTCAACTTCAACAACGTGCAACTTGGCGCACGCTATAACTACGGACTGAACAATATTGCCGAAAGTCCGGGCGCCCGGCAAATGCTTGGCAGTAAAAGCAAAAATTCCGTAGGTCAGCTGTACCTGGCGTTCAACCTGGCCGGCAGCAGGTAAAATTAATTGTGGTCTTTTGTGTCTTTGTGCTCATGGGCATCAAAGACACAAAAGGACCACACCCCTCACTGCTGTCACATACCCACACTGATCTTGTAGACCTTACCCGAGTTGGGCGTACTTCCATTGGTGAGGACATACACTTCACCTCCCTTATCCTTGCCAAAGCCCAGCACATATTCATCAAGCTCATTACCAGGTTTGTTTCCTATACCCAGCTTGGAATAGCTCCAGGTGGTTCCAATGCGTTCAGCCGCAAAAACAGCACCGTTAATGCCTTCGGGGTCTTGCGTGAGTACGCCAAAAATATATCGGCCGCTTAGATCGGGGACGTCATCGCCTTCATATACATATCCCCCGATGGAAACATTTCCCAGTCCTTCGCTGAAACTCTTCGAGTTCATGAACTCGATGACCGGATCTTTCAAGGGCTCTCCATTCGCACCTTCTGTAGCACAGGAAGCCGGCGGCGTTTCGGGATTGGCAGGATCAAAACAATGGGCGCCTTCCTTGATGTTCCATCCGTAGTTGCCTCCCCGTTCAACCAGATCGATCTCTTCATAAAGTTCCTGGCCGGCATCTGCAACTATAATATTTCCTTCGGGATCAAAACTAAAACGGTACGGATTTCTGAAGCCATAGGCGAAAATTTCATCAAATCCATCTGTGCCCACAAAAGGATTGTCAGCCGGAACCGTGTAACTGCCCGGCGTGCTCACATCGATCCGCAGAATACTTCCCAGTAAATTTTGCACAATATCCTGACCATTTCCTCCTTCCACGTGACCCGCGCCAGTGTCATTTCCGCCACCGCCATCTCCTACCGAGATGTACAAGTAGCCATCCTGGCCAAACGCTATCATGCCTGCATTGTGATTCGACTGGGGATGATCCATCGCGAGCAGAATTATTTCCGAGGCCGGATCCGCCTGATCAGAACCCGGCGAAACAGAATACTCTGCAATGTAATTTGTATGGTCCCAACCTTCAGGTCCGGTTGCAGCGAGTGGACCGCTGTAGTACACGAAGAAGCGGCCATTGCTTTCAAAGTCGGGATGGAATGCCAACCCCAGCAACCCCCGTTCGTCCTGTGGACTTCCGCGCGGAATCACCTTGTTTGAAATATCAAGGAAAGGCGATGTCAAAAGGGCACCGTCCCTGACAATTAAAATTTGTCCGCTTTGGTCCGAAATGAATAATCTTCCCGAATTATCAGGAGACTCTACCATTACCGTGGGAGAAGCCAATCCTTCAGCCACAAGGTCGAGCGTCACGGTGCCCGTTTCACTTACATCATTGTCATCATCATCATCGCAGGAAACGGCTGCTGCCAACAGGATACCGGTCATTAAAAGGCTGCGAAACCTGAAATTTAATTTCATAGGAAAGTAATTTAGTGGTGGGTAATCTAACACAGGCCCCTTCTCTTCAACACGGTTGCCTGCTATTCCGTGCCAACGGCTTACGCCAACTCCACTCATCAGGTCTGTCAACCCCAGTGGATCCGATCAATCTCACATTAATGCGTTTTCCCCTGGTATCAGCCGGTTCGTATCCGATACCATGGAAGCCGGGTATGCCACGGAATTCGCTGAGCGATTGAATAGATTCATGAAGACGCTCGCAATAATTATTCCACAGAAAAAAATTAACGATACCGCAATGCATTTATAAACGGTGGGATCGGCTGAGAACTTATTTCCCCGGAAGATGTGGAGTGGGTCGGACAGAAACGGATCATTGACGGCTGTACTTGCCTGGAATGGATAATGCAAAGTTGCGCGGACCTTTTACGCGGAGCTTTCTACCGTGATAGTCCCGCCCTTCCGGATCGGATCAGGTCCAGCACACCATTGATAAAAGTGAGCGGATGAACAGGATTGCCCGGTACATAAAGGTCAATACGATGGTCACTGAGAAAACTCCGGTTCAGTGCTGCGCTTCCGGAGAATATTCCACCGCTTATGGCATCGGTACCCGCCAGGATAATGATCTTCGGATCGGGTATGGCATCGTAACACCTTTGAAGGGGGGCCGCCATGCTTTCAGTAAGCGGGCCTGTAATGACAATTCCATCGGCGTGACGGGGCGAAGCAACAAACTCAATTCCAAACCGGCCCATATCAAAGTTCACATTTCCGCAAGCATTCAATTCAAGTTCGCAGCTATTGTCGCCTCCGGCCGAGACCTGGCGTAATTTCAGCGAGCCTTTAAAGAATCCCGCGATCTCCTGCCTGATCAACCCGGGGTCCAATGCGATGGGTTTTGCTTCACCTTCCCTTACCACTAAACGATTTCGATCATTCGTGGCAATCTTAAAATCCTTTGTAAACCGTATTTTGTCCGGAAAGGTGAAGGCGCACGCACCGCAAAACGTGCATTTCCCAAGATCAATGCTTACGGGATTGGCGGATATGGCGTCCGTCGGACACAGATGCACAAGTGCATGCACGTCAACTGCCTCCTTCGTGATTACCGGCGTACCCCGGAAGATACCCGGGATTTCAGCATTTTCAACATCGGGAATGGTTTGCATTCCCTGATGCATAAGTATTTTTATGTTTCTAATCATTTCAATTGCGCGTTAAAGGTCATGCCCGCAATAACTCAGGTCGAAGCTCTTGTTGCAAATGGGGAAGTCTGATATTTCGTTATTCCTGACTGCCAATGCCAGCGCCAGCCAGTTGTGCAGGGATGGATCTTTCACCTTGTAGTGAAGCAATTCCCCCCTGTTGTCGGTGATGGCACAATGACAAATTTCGCCTCTCCACCCCTCCGTCAGTGAGATTCCAAAGCGTTCCTGCGCAGGTGCTGAAAGTGATCTTCTGTTGACGGCTACAGATGGTATCCGGCCGATGATCTTTCGCAGGTAATATGACGATTGCACTATCTCATCGTGCCTGATCTTCGTGCGCGAATAAACATCACCGTGATGTTTGACAATGGAAATAGGAGTAAGAAGATTGTACATGCCGTAAGAGTGCGTAGTTCGTATATCGCGCATAATCCCTGAGGCGCGCGCAGTCATGCCTACGGTACCGATGGAGGCTGACAGGTCACGACTGATCACGCCTGTTTTTTCCAGCCGGCCCAGTGCGGTAGGCAGCGTGTGAAACTCCTTCCACATCTCGTCAAAATCCGGTTCATAATCATCAAGTACTTTCTTCAGATGGTTACCCAGGTGGCTGGAGAAGTGAAAGTGACTGTTCCCCGGTCTGATCAGGCCCTTTGCCAACCGATTGCCGCACCACTCCTGGAAGAAATTAATTACGGGAGTCCGAAGCCGCCCAAACACGGCGCTTCCGAGCTGATAGCCGATGTCTGTGCAGATGGCGCTAAGGTCGCCTGTATGAATAGCAATCCTTTCAATTTCGGAGGCCACTGTCCTCGCAAATTGCAGATCCTCATCCGGCTCATACCCGCACAGGCTTTCCCATAAGTTAGCAAAGGCCAGTGCGTGACCGACGACCGAGTCTCCTGCAATGGATTCGGACAGCGTTGCGCGCTGCAAGAGCCGTTTCTTTGTAAGGAAGAGGCTTTCAATGCCTCTGTGCTGATAGCCCAACTGGATCTCGAGGTGAAGAATTTGTTCACCATTACAGATAAACCTGAAATGCCCGGGCTCGATGATCCCGGCGTGGATAGGGCCAACACCTACCTCATGCAATTCTTCGCTTTTTATCTCGTAGAATGGATAATTTTCGATTCCTTCACCTTGGTTCTTTCGGTTGAACGCGTACCGCAGTGGTTTAAGCCATGGATGGTCGATGTACGATATCCCCGTATTTTCACACAGCTCCCGTTCAAAGGCATGGAAACTCAGGTGCCTTGCCGTAAACGAAGGATAATTCGTGGCTTCTTCCGGATTGATTTCAGCGGACGAAATCAAAAGCGTGGCGTCTTTGTCGTCGGCGAGGCAGCATATCAATCTGACACTGTTCCCGTAATGCACGCCGAAATAATTTACACAGTGATGAGTCTCCTCCCCGATCAGACTGCAATTCATTTCAAGAAAGTCTTCGTATTGCAATACAGGTATTTCCTTCACCGGAATCGCTGTATTATTCTTCATCGTTACACCGCGCATCATATCACTTGGGCCGTAAACTTTGTATGGATTCATTAATCAGGTTAACCATTTCCACCGGGGGATCAAGTCCCAGGTATACGACCAGGGCCAGCAGCACAAACTGACTGATGGACTCCGTTGGGCTGATCTTCTCCAGGTTTTCTTCCTTAAAGCCAACGGGCTTCACAAAAATCATTTTTAGAAAGTTTTTTCCCTGCGACCAGATGATGAGGGTGAGCAGCAGGAGAACCAACACCAACAGCCACAAATTACCCGCTTCGAATACAGCCCGGAATATCAGGAATTCGCTGATAAACATCCCCGACGGCGGCATGGCCGTGATGACAAAGAATGAGAGCAACAGAACGAGCGCACCCGGGGTGTTGTAGGTGAAATAGTTGCCGATATCGTATATGCTTTTACTTCTGTAGATCCTGTACACCTGGCCAACCTGGAAGAACAAGGCAGGTTTGGCAAATGAATGAAGTATAAGGTGGAGAATAGCCGCATAATATCCAGGGCCTCCGGACGCTATTCCGATCATGACTACACCCATGTGTTCCACGCTCGAATAAGCCAGCATCCGCTTTACGTTCTTCACCTTGAGTATGTAGACCGAGGCCACAAAAATTGAAAGGAGTCCGGCCATGATAAGGATGTTATTGGCCCAATGAATGATGGAAGTGTTTCCGATTACTACGTAAAATCGAAATATGCCGAGGAATCCCACATTCAATAATACGCTTGAAAGAAGGGCGCCCGCAGGTGAAGGGGCTTTGTCCTTGGCATCAATTCCGGCCGTATACATCGGCACTACACCGGCTTTCGCCGTAAATCCCGTGAATATGAATAAAAACGCCAGCTTCAGCCAGAAGACATTCAATATTGTCGCATTGGCTACCAATGCTTTATACGACAGGTCGATCAATCCTTCCTGATGGATGGCAATGCTGAGGAACAGGATACCAATGAATACCAGTGTTATGCTGATGGTACACACAAAAATATACTTCCATGTCGCCTCCAGGGTTCTCGTATTTCGCCTGTGATAGATCAGGGCCGAGGCGCTGAGCGTGGTTATCTCAACAAAGATCCAGGTCACCCCGATGTGGTTGGACAGGTATGCCGCCGTGAGCGAGCCAAGCAAGACCACCATTGCTGCATAATAGATTCCCCTCTCACGGGGAATATTCCTGTGCTTATTAAAGTAGACATAACTGTGATAAAAAACCGGAATGCATACAATGCTGAGTATTACCAGAAAAATAATACCCAAAGAATCCGCCGTAAAGTAAATCAGTTCCGTTTCGCCTTTTTGATTATACACATAAATGGTGAGGGCCCATTGCACGATCACAAAGGACCAAACCAAGAAATAACTCAATCTTCTATCCCTTGATAAGAAAAGGGAAAGACTAATAATGACTATCAGGATAAGGTAGGCTCCGATCATAGATGTATAATCAATCTCTCAGTTGTTGCAACTGTTCAGCGTCATGCTCCTTCAGCACATCGCCAATCCGGTTGACAAAAATTCCCAATACCAGGACGCTGACAAAGATGTCCAGCATAATACCGGTGTTAATGATCATTGGCATTTCATTTCCGACGGCAAGCGACAATACAAAAACGCCATTCTCGATAACCAGGAAGCCCATCACATGCGTAATGATTTTTCTTCGGGTAACAATGATGTACAA
>DATBVZ010000547.1:0-3691 GCA_036515095.1 Cyclobacteriaceae bacterium
ACAATAGGTACACCGGCTACCTGGGCGTGATTGATCGCCTCCCGGGTCTGGGGCATGACATCGTCATCGGCAGCAACAACTATGATAGCGACATCGGTGATCTTGGCGCCCCGTGCCCGCATGGCGGTAAAGGCCTCGTGACCCGGTGTATCCAGAAAAGCAATCTTATGTCCGCTTCGCGTAGCAACATCGTACGCGCCGATGTGCTGTGTGATCCCTCCGGCTTCTTCCGCCGTTACTTTTGTATTTCGAATGTAATCAAGCAGCGATGTCTTACCGTGGTCTACGTGACCCATGATAGTGACAATGGGTGCACGAGCCAACAGGTCTTCTTCCTCCTCTTGCTCCTCAACATCAAGTTCTTCTTCCGCCGTAGTGAACTGGATGTCGTACCCGAATTCGTCGGCAATGACTGTGATCGCTTCTGCGTCCAGGCGTTGATTGATTGAAACAAACATGCCCAGACCCAGGCAGGTCGAAATCACATCGTTCACGGAAACATTCATCAGGGAAGCCAGGTCATTCGCGGAAATGAATTCCGTTACTTTAAGCGTCTTGGATTCTTCCTGCTCCTGAAGCATTTTTTCTTCATGGGCATCGGAAATAGCCTGTCGTTTTTCACGGCGGTACTTCGCACCGGACACCTTCTTCCCGCCGCCACTCAGCTTGGCGAGGGTAGCGCGAATCTGATCCTGAATCTCCTTCTCGGAGGGTTCTTCCTTTTGAAATCGTTGGGGCTTGCTTCCGCGGAGGGTCTTCTGGCCTCTCGCGGCGCTGTCGCCGGCAGCCGGTATCCGCTTTCTGGGTCGCTTTCCTTTGCGATCATCCTTGCCGGTATCCGAGGAAGCTACGGGCTGATCCTTTTTCTTTTCTTTTTCTGCCGGCAACTCGATCCGGTCGACTACTTTGAGTCCCTGCAATTTGTCCGCCTTTGCCTTGATCAGCTCCTGCTCCGGTTTCTCTTCCGGCTGAGCAGGCGCCGTACTGTCGGTCACCGCCTCGCTGGTTTTCTCTGTCTTTTCCGGTTCCTGCTTTTTCTCCTTCTTATCGGCTTCCTTTTCCCTGGGCGCCAGGTCAATTTTACCGAGAACCTTTATCCCTTCCAGTTTTTGCTTGCCGCGCTCGATCTTGTCGGGCTTAGGTTCTTCCTTGGCGACAAGGTCTTTCGATCCGAGGTTCTTGATCATTATACTCTCCTCTTCCTCAGCCCTTTTCTTCGGTAATTCCTGCTCGGTTTCGATGACCACATTGTCACCGTGCTTGGAACCTATGGTTAGTCCCGAGGCCTCTCTCTTCTCGGTAGCCGAGGCGGCAAATTCCTTGGACAGCAGACCAAATTGTTCGGGCGTGAGCTTGGCGTTGGGATTGTTTTCAACCTCAAATCCCTTCTTTTCCAAAAAATCCAAGATGGTATTGTGCCCAACATTGAGTTTTCTGGCCGCCTGACTCAACCGTATCAATTTTTCATCTGCCATATTCAAATATTGCTCTTTTTGCGATTTATTTCCCCGTAGCGAACCGCCTCCGTTTCATTCGATTTTTGGTTTCGAATGCCTATTCAAATTCCTTACGCAGTACCGCAAGTACGTTTGACACCGTTTCTTCTTCCAGATCCGTCCTTCTCATGAGTTCCTCACCGTTGAGTGCCAGCACGCTTTTCGCTGTATCGAGTCCGATTCTCTTCAACTCATCAATCACCCAGCTCTCGATTTCATCAGCAAATTCGTCCAGATCGACATCTTCATCCTCAAGTCCGTCAATTTCCCGGAATACATCGATCTCGTACTCAACCAGCCTGCTGGCCAGCTTTATGTTTAGTCCGCCTTTTCCGATCGCGAGTGAAACCTGATCCGGCTTAAGATAGACAGAGACCCGCCCGGAATCCTTGTCTATTTTGATGGATGAGATCTTCGCGGGACTCAACGCGCGCTGAATATACAACTCGAGATTGTCCGTATAGTTGATAACATCTATGTTTTCATTCTGAAGTTCCCGCACAATGGCGTGAATACGCGACCCTTTCATCCCGACGCAGGCACCTACCGGGTCGATGCGGTCGTCATACGACTCGACCGCCACCTTCGCGCGTTCGCCGGGTTCGCGCACCACCTTCTTTATGGTGATCAGCCCATCGTATACTTCAGGCACCTCCTGCTCAAAAAGCCGCTCCAAAAACACCGGTGAGGTGCGCGAGAGAATGATCTTCGGATTGCCGTTTACCATTTCAACCTTGTGAACGATGGCGCGCACGCTGTCGCCCTTGCGGTAGCGGTCCTTCGGAATTTGTTCTCCGCGGGGAATCGATATCTCGTTGCCTTCCGCATCGATCAGCAACACTTCCTTATTGAGGAGCTGGTACACTTCCCCCGTAATGATCTCACCCACCAGCTCTTTGTATTTCTGGAAAAGAATGTCTTTCTCAAGGTCTTTGACCTTTTGAAGCAACGTCTGACGTGCGGTAGTAACAGCGCGGCGGCCAAAATCCTCCAGGAAAATCTCTTCTGCCACTTCCTCGCCAATCTCGAAATCCTGCTCAATGGCTTTTGCTTCACTCAGGCTGATCTTGTCGTGGTCCCAGATGTCTTCCGAATCGTCATCGACGATCTCACGGAATCGCCATATTTCAAGGTCCCCTTTATCGGCATTGATAATGATATCGAAGTTGTCATCCGTTCCGTACTTCTTGCGGATCATATTGCGAAACACATCCTCCAATATGCGGATCATAGTGGGGCGATCGATATTTTTCTGCCTGGCAAAATCCGCAAACGACTCGATTAGAGTACTCGCGCTAATCATATTCATAGCAGTGTTCAATTAATCTCCTTTTTTTATTTAAACGAAATCATTACAAATGCTTTATCAATTTCAGAAAAAGGTATCTCTCTTTTCCATACCTCTGCCCGCTTTCCCGCGCCCGCAGAACCTGACAGTACAATCCCTGTATTCTCAACTCCTTCCAACAGCCCTTCCACGGTCTGCCCGCCGGCCGTGACCTTCAGTCTGCGGCCAACATTCTTATAGAATTGCCGCTGCAGGGTGAGCGGATGGTCTACCCCGGGAGTTGATACTTCCAGAAGGTACTGATCCTGCAGCAGGCCGGCATCATCCAGCGCCTTCGATAACCGCCGGCTTATGGCGGCACAATCCTCGATCGTTACACCCCTGTCGCCGTCTACGACCAGAAGGAGTTTCCCGGGCCCCTTCAACGAGGATAACTTCACATTTACAATGAACTGACTCTCATCCCCCAGGCAGGTACCGGCAAGACGCCTGATTTCCTCTACCGGATCCATAAACAAAATTATAAACAAAGAGGGGACTTACTGTCCCCTCGAATAGACTGATTCAGAAGCGGGTTCAAAATTAGTCGTTTTTTATTTTATGACAAAATATTGTGTTATTTGACCGATTGGGTATCGAACATATGCAGAGACGATTATTGCCGTTTTTTTCCTTCCTTATCCTCATATCCTGCCAAAAGGGCAACGATAAGGGAGGTGAGCTTCAAACCACGAAAACTCCGAACCCAATTGAGGTCCCCCCTTTCAGCGCTGATTCGGCCTACGCTTTTGTCGAAAAACAAGTGAATATGGGGCCCAGGGTGCCCGGAAGCGCCCCTCACCGGGAAGCTGCCGGATTCTTTGTCAGTCGCTTCGAATCGTACGGGGCAACAGTGACGGTTCAGGAA
>DATBVZ010000548.1:0-2983 GCA_036515095.1 Cyclobacteriaceae bacterium
TTGGCATCGCTGTTTTGAGCGATCTGCTTCATGTCTTCCAGCTTCGCTTCTAACTCCGCAATGGGTTTCTCAAAATCCAGCAGCATAGCATCTGTCTTAAACGCACAAAGTTAGAAGGATTACGATATATCGGGAATATAACCGGGCAAATTGCTGAAAACCGGGGGTGTGTTAAATTCTTGATTCTCAGTATTATAAATCCAATTTTGCGGTGCAGGACACAGGCCTGGCAAAGAAAAGCATCAGTGCTTCACGATTCGCCGGCTGCAGGAGGTCCTGTCCCGGCACTGAATTTTCAACAGATAAAGGCCACCTGCAAGGCCATTCAGGGGGATA
This sequence comes from Cyclobacteriaceae bacterium, assembly GCA_036515095.1. Taxonomy (GTDB): domain Bacteria; phylum Bacteroidota; class Bacteroidia; order Cytophagales; family Cyclobacteriaceae; genus ZC4RG29. The sequence continues at coordinate 337 of DATBVZ010000548.1, forward strand.
CTCACAACCGGATCGTCATTCGACATGGCCAACAACTCGTTGCCCCGTGCATCAAGCAGAGCGATGTGCGTGATCTCTTCCGCATTCAATATCACAACGTGTGAAGTAGCGGGCACGGGATAGACCTGAAATTGGTAACCGTGCCGTTCCTCTTCAGAAGTCACCAACTGGCCCGAGATGGTGATCACTGCCTCCCCAAAGACACCGGATCCGTCAGTAGCGGTTGCGCGAACCGTAACCTCTCCATCGCGTTTGGCCGACAGCAACCCCTCATCCGAAATTGTAGCGATGTCCGTATCATCAACACTCCAGACAACATGCTGCGCGGTGGCGTCAGCAGGTGACAGTACCGCGAACATCCGAAGGGTTCCATCCTTTTCGTCAATACTACTAAGATCACCTTCCCCATGCACGGCAATACCCTGAACTTTCACATTAACAAAAACAGCTAAAGCCTGAGCAGCGCTTTCACAGCCTGCCGCATTAACAAACGTCACCGAATAGATCCCTCCCTGGCCTGCCTCTATGGTTGCGAATGTGACTTCGCGTTCGTCCGAAGTGAATCCGCCAGGGCCGCTCCAATGCCACGAGCCATTGCCTGCAGATTCAGGGCTTAGTCTGACGGCACCGCCTTCCTCCACCGATACCAGAGCAACCTGTTCAACCTCCTCCTCTCCTATTCCGATGTAGGGCACTACAAAGTCAGGCAGGCAGGTATCATCCGTTTCTCCATACACGATGCCCCGTCCGGCCGTGCTCATGTAGACACGGCCATATACATTCATATCGCCCCTCACAAACTGACCATTGGCCGGTCCTCCAAACTCGTGCTCATCATCATTAACGCGCTGCCAGGTCAGGCCTTCATCTGTTGAACGGTGAATACCCAACACATTATTCACCCTTCCCCAGATATAGATCGCGGGATATGTTTTTCCGGGAGCCTGCTTTCCAAAACCTACCGCACCGCAATAGGTAATTCCATCAAGTTTCGAGAATGACTCCCCGGAATCATCCGACCGCGTCAATCCGCCGGCGTACAATGCCACCCAAACATCGCCCTCCCTTCCGGGCGCAGCCTGAATGATCTTCGAACCGCCGCTTCCAGGCGAAGCGGCAGAAGAGAACGATATTCCTCCGTCCACGCTCACCAGGAATGAACCATCACTATTCCCGTACGCGTAGAATTTTTTCGGGTTCACCGGATCCGATACAGGCCTTGCCCAGTCAATGGCAATCCCTTCGGCGACGGTCCATGTAATTCCCTTGTCACCGGATCTGTAAACTGTTCCCGAGTTTTCGGCACTGTGCAAGAATACCCTGCCATCCGCAGAAACAGCTACGCTGCCTCTGTTTCCATTTCGGCTGCATTCTGTCCATAGTGATCCTCCGTCTTCCGAATAGAACATTTTCTCATCGCCCGTGCGAAGCATGATCCTGGGATTGAGCGATGCACAGGCTATCCCATGCGTTGTTCCCATCCGGGGTGAGTGAATCGGGGCATAGTTCGAAACATCCACACCGGTATGCCTGAACCCGTCATAGTCGCCAATGGCGGAAACCAGAGGGCCGTTCGGAACGCTCACCAGGTCGAGCGGCACGGTCTCTTCGAGGCCGTCGATATTGAATTTCCACACGTTGGTCGCGGCGTCGATATCATCCGTACTAAAGACTCCGTTTCCGGAGACCACCCAAACCTTTTTTGTGTTAAGCGGATCAAACTCAATGCATCCGGCCCAGTGTATTGCATTTCCTTCTATCCACGGACTGCCGTTCGGATCAAGATCAAAACCTCGGGCCACCACGTCGGTCCAACTCCCGCCACCGTCTGTACTGAGAAAAATCCGGTCGCCCCATGCATCATCCTGCATCTGCCAGGTATTTATACTTGAAGCGACGATCCTTTCGGGATCAAGCGGATCCACGCTGATCCCACCAAACGCGCCAGCGAAGCCGGAAGGCGTGATATCCGCCCAGGTTCCTGTTTCCAGATCGTACTTCCAGATTTTCCCTGCTTCCGTGATATCCCATGGCCCTGCGTTGTTTGCATAGGTAATAAAAAGATTCCTGTCGCCCGACAGAACAGCGCGGTGCGGCATCAGCGTTTCCGGTGCGCCTGCGATGGCCTTGAAGGAAGTCCCGCCGTCCTCACTGATATAGAGGTTAGAACCCTGTCGTGAAATACCGGCAATAATCAACTGTGTCGGAGAGCCCGCGGAACCGGTTGAAGGATCAGCCACAACAAAGCTGATCCCGTTACCATTGGGCGTTGTTGTTACATTGAGTCCGGTTATCTTGTTCCAGGTTACCCCGGAATCCGTGCTACGGAAGAGGCCATGGGCGCGGGTACCGCAGTACAGGATGTTGTTGCTGTTGGGATCGACCTGGAGTTTCTCGCCGGTCTGTCTACCCATACCATTGCCGTGTGCCTTGAATTTTGCCGTAACATCCACAACGGAAAATGTATTTCCGTAATCATCGGATCGCAGGATGGCGGTCTTACCATTGTTGAAATAAGAAGTTCCGGCAAGCAGGTACACCTTGCCTGGCTCGACGGGATCAACCGCGATTGACTCGACGCCCATGTATCCCAATTCATTTTCAGAGACCCAGTCGAGCAGTGGCACCCATTTTTCATTCGCGCCGT
>DATBVZ010000549.1:0-6353 GCA_036515095.1 Cyclobacteriaceae bacterium
CCTGCCATCGCTGATTCTCCGGTTTGATTTTAATAATCTGGCAAAGATCAATAGCGTAAAGAGCCCTGTATTGTTCCTGCATGGAAGCAACGATACACTGATCCCTCCTTCGCACAGTCAGCAGCTTTTTGATTCGTTTGAAGGCAAAAAAGAGATCGTCATTGTGGCCGGTGGCTCGCACAACGATCTTTCGGCATTCTCCGCCTATCAGAAGCTTCTCACCGAACGGGCCCCAGGCCTTTTCGGTAAAGCCAATTGAATTCAGCGCGGCCTGGCCTCGCCGCGGCATTGGAATCCGGGAGTGAAAAATACAAATATCGTCTTGTCAATTTCAGTGTCGGAATACGGTTGCAGTAGATATGGGAACTTCAATGCGTGTCCTGTCGTTGGCTTTACGGAGCAGTTATAGCCATGAATGCACTTCTCCTTGTTGTGTGTTTTATCCTGGTCGCAGTTTACACCTGCCGGAAGGAAACCTCTGTAGATTCCGGCACCCCGGAAATAACAACCGCGGATACGGTAACGCGGATCAGCTTTGAATCGGAGGTTGAACCCATCCTCCGGGCCAGATGCGTACCGTGCCATTTCCCGGGAGGCAAAATGTTTGAGCGGATGCCATTTGATCAGCCCGCGACGGTGCTGAACCACAAGGATGGAATACTCAAGCGGATAAAGGATGAAACGGAAGCAAAAAAGATCCTTGACTTTATCGTTCAGCAGGTTGACTCTCTCTGACCCGTCAAGCCAGAACACTTCAACCTGACACCAGTTCCTTCACGATCTCTTCACATACCCTGTGGGTTATGAGTGCGTCCTCAATTGAAGACGCGGGTTGGTGGTTGCGCTCCACACACCCGATAAAATGATCCACCGTCTGGTAGAATCCCCGCTTGTACAGCGTGGGTTCCCAATCATCGGATTTCTCCGCCACCTCCCTGTTGTCGTGCTGGTGCGAAAGATGCACGAGGTCCCTGACGATATACTTGTTGCCCGGCGTCATGAATTCGATGATCTCCTCCGACTTGCCGCCGTCCCGGTTCATAATGCCGATGGAGACGGTATGCATACCGGTAAGTTCAAGGGCGACGCTGAAGAGTTGGCCATCCTCGTAACGACCTTTCACTCTGAAATTGGTGGTGTTGTGCCCGGTCAGAAACCGCAGCGTATCCACAACATGAATGAAATCATCAAAAATGAATGTCCGGGGTACGCCCGGCAAAAACAACCTGTTCTTTTGCATGAGCACGATATCGGGATCGCCATTCTGCCGCAGGCGCTGAATCAGGGGAGCATACCTTCGATTGAAGCCCACCATCATGATCGTATTCTTCCGCGCGCATAACTCCGCCAGTTCTTCAGCTTCCTCGTAGTGATAAGCAATCGGCTTGTCCACATAAACAGGAATACCGTTTGAAAGCAAAAGCCTGACGATGGCTGCATGGGATGACGTGGCGGTATGAACGAAAGCGGCATCGATACCGCGATCAACCAGTTCCTGAATCGAGTGGGTATACGAGCTGATGCGGTATCTTTCGGAAACCTTCATGAGGGTGTCCCTATTCCTGGTGCACAACAGCAGGTCAACTCCTTCCCTGATGCTTAATACAGGCAGGTAGGCTTTTTGACAGATGTCGCCTACCCCAATGACTCCAATTTTCATCCTAAAATTCTCCGGGGTAGCATGTTCGACCAGCCCCAGGGGTGGTAAGATAGTGGTTTCGTCCGAAAATGGCAGTTCCGGTTACCATCATCCATGCGTCGCATCAAGTTTATGACCGGTTAGCCGCTTTCAGGAAAAATATGTAAAATCACGATTCCTTATCTTCTCCCATGTGTAACTGAAATTCAGATCGGAATATGAAATACCGTTGGATCCTGATTGCCTCCTTTACTGCCGCGATGGTTTCGTGCTCGAAACAGGAGGAAATTGCCCGGCCCTATTATTCTGTCCCCGGGAATCCGCTGTTCAATTCCTTTAACGAACCCGTGGATTTTGAATCACTTACGGCCGATCACATCGTTCAGGCTACGGACAGTGTAATTGCGTTTGCCAGGGACGAGTTGCAGAAGCTCTACCGTGTCGAAGCAGACGACCGGACATTCGACAACACCATGCTCAGGCTGGATGACATCGCCAATGACATCGACCGCATCGGGTCACTGATCTACCTCATGGGCAGTACCCACACAGACTCCCTCATACGAACAACCGCCCAGGGGAAGGCCACCGAAATCGACAAGTTCGGAAACGAAATATCCCTTAGCGAAGCGCTTTACAATTCGGTCAAGGCGTATGCTGAAACTCCGGAAGCCAAAAGGCTGAATGGTTACAAGGAAAAATACCTGCGGGAGACGATCGAGGATTTTGAACGCAACGGGTTTGCCCTTAGCCGGGAGTTGCGGGATTCCCTGAAAGCCATTAAGGATGCGATCAGTGAAATCGGGAATGAATTCAGCAAGAACATTGCGGCTTATCAGGACTTCCTTATTGTCACGGATTCCGAGATGGAAGGCCTGCCGGAAGATTACCGAAAAGCCAGGAAGCAGCCGGATGGAACGTACAAGATAGACCTCAGCTATCCGTCTTACCTTCCGTTCATGAAGTACAGCACATCCGACCGGGCCAGGAAGGCGCTCTACGTGAAATACTATAACCGGGCATCCGACAATAACCTGGAATTATTGCGAAAGCTCCTTCAGAAAAGGCTTGAGATGGCCCGTCTTCTGGGATACAACACGTACGCTGAGTGGCGCCTTGAAGACAGGATGGCCCTCACGCCCGAGACGGTGTGGGAATTTGAAGAAGAACTGATCGGGAGCGTGAAGCCCAAGGCCGATCTTGATTTCCAGGAACTGCTTTCTGTTCGCAGGACCCATCTTGCTTCCGAGGGGGGCATTGTCAATCCGTGGGAATCTTCTTACCTGGATAACATCCTGCTGGAAGAGAAGTACCAGGTTGATGCCGAGGTCATCAAGGAATACTTTCCGTTGGACAGCGTGTTGGCCGGATTGTTTCAGATCACACAAACGCTGTTCAATGTTCGCTATATGGAAGCCGACAATCCTTCGGTGTGGCACCCAGATGTTCGCGTGTTTGAAGTTTATGACGGCGAAAAGAAGATCGGCAGGTTCTACCTGGACCTTTTTCCCCGTGAAAACAAGTACACCCACGCGGCCTGCTTTGGCATGATCAAAGGCAAGAACACCCCGAATGGCTACCAGATACCAAACGCCACCCTGGTATGCAATTTTCCGGCACCGACTGAGGGCGGTCCGTCACTCATGCCGCATGACCAGGTGGAAACCTTTTTCCATGAGTTCGGTCACGTGTTGCATCAGATGCTGACAACCGCCGAACTCAGCAGCCAGTCGGGTACATCCGTGGCCCGCGATTTTGTGGAGGCGCCTTCGCAGATCTTCGAGAACTGGATATGGAGCTATGAGTCGCTGAAACTTTTTGCCAGGCATTATCAAACCGGTGAAGTCCTTCCCAGGGAGTTGTTTGACAAGATTATTGCAGCCAAAAATGTTGGCTCCGGGCTCTCCACAGAAACACAGATCTTTTACGGTATGGCTGACATGACCTACCACGATAAATTCGATCCTTTCTCGGATCAGTCGACCGACGATGTTATGCGTGACCTGACCGAAAGGATCAGGCACTACCCCTATGTTGAAGGTACCCATTTCCAGGCAGCGTTTGGCCACCTCTATGGATACGGCGCAAGCTATTATGGTTACCTGTGGTCAAGGGTGTATGCCGAGGACATGTTTTCGGTGTTTGACGCGAATGGCATACTCGACCAGGAAACCGGGCTGCGATACCGGAATATTATCCTGGCGAAAGGCAGTTCCGAAGAACCGATCGACCTCGTCAGAGAGTTCCTTGGCAGGGAACCCAACAACGAGGCGTTTATGCGGTCGTTGGGGCTGGAGACTGAGACAATGAGTGAATGAGACAATGAGTGAATGAGTGAATGAGTGATGAGTGAATGGTAGGGGAGAATGGATTAGTAAGAAATAATGACGGAACAGGAGCAACTGATCACTTCGTTTTACTATGCGTTTCAGCGGGGTGACTATGCCTTTATGCAGCGTTGTTATTCCGATAACGTGGTATTCACAGACGAAGTTTTCAGGGAGCTTAATGCGGCGGAGGTGAGGGCAATGTGGGAGATGCTGATCAAACGGGGAAGGGATCTGCACATCACCTTTGGCATGGCCAGGGCCGATGGGAATGAAGTCACGATACAATGGCAGGCAACCTATACTTTTTCAAAGACCAAACGGAAGGTGATCAACCGCATTCATGCCACCTTCGTGCTGGAGAATGGAAAGATCATAAAACACAGGGATCATTTCAGTTTCTACCGCTGGGCGCAGCAGGCTTTCGGACTTTCCGGCCTCCTGCTGGGATGGACCGGTTACTTCCGGAATAAGGTCCGGCGAAGCGCCCGCAGGAGCCTTGCATCTTTCTTGAAATCAATGAGTGAATGAGTGAATGAGTGAATGAGCGAATGGGTTTCGACTTAACTTAGCGCTTGGTTTTACAGTACGACTACTGCTTATATTTTTGCTTCTGCGCCTGCCTGCCCCGCGCGGCCCTGACAGGGCAGGCAGGTTTATATTGGTGTTGATGTGTTGAGCCTCACTCATACTTCAACGACTCCACCGGGTTCGTCCGGGCTGTTTTCAGCGATTGGAAAGCCACTGCCAGGAACGTGAACAGCAGCGCGAAGACAGCGACCAGCAAAAAGATGCTGTAATTCAAAGGTGTCTGATAGGCAAAATTTCCCATCCAGTCGCTGATCATGTAATGGGCGATGGGCACGACCAGGATGGCCGCCAGGATCACCAGAACCATTACGTCCCTGGACAACATAAAGATGATGTTGGGGACAGAAGCGCCGTGCACTTTCCTGATGCCGATCTCCTTGGTTCGCTGCGAGGCAGCAAAGGCAGAGAGACCCAAGAGCCCCAGCAGGGAAATGAAGATGCATACGCCCGATAGGCCGGATAGCAATTTATATTGGGTTTCGTCTTCCTTGTATTGTTCGTTGAACCGCTGGTCGAGAAAGGAATACTCGAACGGGTGGTTGGGGTCGAAGCCTGCCCACCTTTCCTGAATGTATTCAATTGTCTCCGGAAGGTTGCCCTGAAGCGTGAGATGCACAAACCCACCTTCTTTTCGCGCCTTGATGAGCAGTAGCGGTTCGACCGAATTGTGCAGCGACGCAAAGTTGAAGTCTTTTACCAGTCCGATCACCTGCCCATCCTCTTTGGCGTGAAAGAACTTTACTTTCTTGCCGACGGCGTCCTCACCCCAGCCCATTTTCCGGGCGGCAGCCTCGTTGGCGATAAAGACATTCTCTACGTCTGCCTGGGGGCCGGGCAAGAAGTCCCGCCCGTCCAGCAGCGTAATATTCATTGTTTTCAGATAGTCTTCACCCACAAACATCAGGGCGAACGATTGTTGCGTCGGGCCCTCTTCTGTTTCTGCCCACATCACGGAGCCGCCACTGACATTCATGCCCGGGACGTGGTAGGAGGTAGTTACGCCTTTGACGGCCGGGTACTTCAGAAATTCCTGTTTGATGCTGCTGATCTGGTTCTGCACGAGGGTGTCCTGCACCGGCAACAACAGGATATTCTCTTTGTCGAAGCCCAGTTCCTTATTGCGGACGAAGTCGATCTGATCCTGCATGAAAAGCGTGCACACAACAACGAAGATGGAAATGACAAACTGTGTGGTGATTAGTGCTTTTCGCAGGGTCAGGCTTGACTTCCTGTTCTTGTACGAACCTTTCAGCGTCTGGATCGTGGGGATTGCCGGCAAGTAGAACGCCGGATAGAGTCCGGATATGAAGCCGATGCCGACCGTGATGATAATCGCTCCTGCTACGAGCAACGGGTTGTGCAGAAAATCGAGGGTAAGATTCTTGCCGATCAGCTGGCTGAACGATGTGGCGTTCAGCACCAGGAACACGATAGCGACCGCCAGCAGGAGCGCCACGAAGGACAGAAATATGGATTCCCCCAGGAAGGAAAGCGCCAGGGCTGCCTTGCCGGACCCGAATGTTTTTTTCATGGCGATCTCGGCGGCACGGTTCACCGACTTGGCCGTAGAAAGGTTCATGTAGTTGATGCAGGCCAGGAGGATAATAAATACGCCGATGCCGGTGAAAGCGTACAGGTAGGCTATGTTGCCCTGGGGTTCGTCGGCGTCGAGATCGGAATGGAAATGAATGGATGCCAACGACTGAAGGATTGGGGGGTTGTATACTCCTCCCACTTGATCGCCGAAGGGCTTGAAATACCTGTCGAATACGGCGTGGTATTTAGGTTCAAAGTCT
>DATBVZ010000550.1:0-4393 GCA_036515095.1 Cyclobacteriaceae bacterium
GGATTTAAGAAAAACAAGGTGAACTTGAGGCGATTTTTTAACTTTCTCGTGTTGGCTGCGATCGGCATACCTGTTGCCTGTACTACTGACCCTGAACCCTTCCTTTCGGATCAGTCGTATATGCCTTTAAAGAAGGGGGTATACCAGATCTATGATGTGGATTCAACGTGGTATTCCGCTGGCGGACAGCAGGAGATACATTACGAACTGATGACGGAAGTCGTCGATTCGTTTTTGAATGTTGAAAACAAATACACCTACGTAATCTACCGGTACAAGCGGGATACACCTGCAGACGACTGGATGTATGTGGATACCTGGTCCGCAAGGCTCAGCGAAATCCGGGCGGTGGTGGCGGAAGGAACTACTGACTTTGTCAAATTCGTTTTGCCGGCGTCAGAGGGTGTGCGTTGGGATGGCAATGCCTTTAACAGCATGGGTGAGGATGAGTATGAGCTGGTGAGCACCGGGAAACCAGCCTCGGTAAATGATATCGATTTTTTCGATTGCATCGAAGTCAGCCAGAACGACGACAATGACATGATCGTGCGTACGGATATCAGAAAGGAAGTGTATGCGCGTGATGCAGGACTGATTCTGAAAGAGGTCAGGATATTGAACTATTGTACGGCGGGGTGTACCGAATTTGGGGAGATTGAATCGGGTGTAGTGTATTCGCAAGCAATTAAGTCGTATGGCGTTAACTAGCCGTTGGTTATTCCTTATCATTTACTTTCTGGCATTTGCAGCACATGCCCAGGACAACCGTTACTTGATATTCTTTAAAGACAAGGAAGGAACAACATTCAGCACCTCCGATCCAACGGCATTTCTAAGCGAGCGGGCGGTGGAACGAAGAACACGTCAGAGGTTGGTAGTGATCGCGCAGGACCTGCCCGTCAATCCGAATTATGTTCAGGGTGTTTCGTCTACGGGAGCTAATGTGCTTCACCCCACACGCTGGATGAATGGTGTACTGGTGGAATGCGACGAAACCATGCTCGCCGGAATTCAGGCTCTTCCGTATGTGGACCGAGTTGAACTTGTGGCGCAGGGCAGTAAGCCGGAAAACTCAGGCCGGCGTCGAAGCACGGCGCGAAGTACCGATGCCGGCGAAAGCCTGGTAACGGCCAATCAGCTGTCTATGTTGGGCATAGACGAAATGCACGCCTCCGGCTATCACGGTGAGGGTGTCAACATCGCCATATTGGATGCCGGGTTCCCGGGCGTGAACACCGCCGGGGCCTTTAGTCATATCGTTGACGAAGACCGGCTGATAACCACGTATGATTTTGTGCACGATGACGGTGACGTTTTCGTCCAGAGCAATCACGGAACCAGTGTATTCTCTGTAATCGGAGCCTATATTCCCGATGCATTCACCGGCGGCGCATACGGTGCCTCATTTCAGTTGTACATCACCGAGGATGTGGCCAGTGAATACCGCATTGAAGAGTATAACTGGCTTTTCGCCGCCGAACGCGCCGACAGCGCAGGAGCGGATATCATAAGCACGTCGTTGGGATACAACACCTTTGATGATCCCACCATGGATTATTCCAAAGCCGATCTGGATGGCATCACCAGTGTCATTGCCAGGGCCGCGCAATGGGCCTCTGACAGGGGTATTGCTGTTGTCTCAAGCGCCGGGAATGAGGGCAGTAACTCGTGGGAGACCATCACCACACCGGCAGATAACGAATACGTCCTGGCCGTAGCTGCCGTGACTCCCGGCGGAGTGAGAAGTCCGATAAGTTCTATCGGGCCATCGGCAGACGGAAGGATTAAACCCGATGTTGCTGCAATGGGTATCGGCGTGTCGGTGGTGAATGCTGCCGGCAACCTGAGCACGTCAAGCGGAACATCGCTGTCAGCGCCCCTGATCACCAGTCTGCTGGCGGGTGTGTGGCAACGGTACCCCGGACTTACCAGCGGCGAACTGATGGAAGCAGTTCGCTCGTCGGCTTCGCAGGCGGAGAATCCTGACTTCCTGCTTGGATACGGCATTCCGAATTTTGAGGCGATCGTGAACAAACTCGATTGGGAACCGCAGGACCGCCAGCTGAGCATCTCTCCGAATCCTGTCACCGACACATTGACCATACGCCCCGACGATCCCTCCGAAACGTCAACTTGTTTCGTGGAGATACTGTCGCTTCAGGGGCAGGTGCTCAGCAGCCAGGAAGTGGAATTCGACTGGATAAAGAAAGGATTCCAGGCCGATTGCAGCAAGCTCGCTGCGGGGATGTACTTCCTGCGCATCAGGACCGGCGAGGAAATATTTTCCTTCAAAGTGGTCAAACTCTGACATCTTTTAGATCAATTCTAAATTGGAATTTAGCATGGACATGGTTTTTCGTATTCCGCGCCTTTGATGTAAATTTCCCCTTCCTTCACCACAAAGGGTATTATTGGAGACTGTAACGTTAAACCTAATAATACCAATCATGACCACTAAGGATAGTTTCTTATCACGAAGGAATTTCATCGCCGCTACCGGCGCAGCCATGGCAGGCAGTCTGCTCTTCAATCCGCTGTCATCTTCAGCCAAAGCACCTACGGCCAAAAAAATGCGCATAGCCATTGTGGGTACCGGTGACCGCGCCCTTGGTATGTGGTCAAAGGACGTGGCGGAGACCTACGGGGATAGCGTGGAATACGTAGGACTCTGCGACGTAAATCCCGGCCGGCTGGCTTACTTCAAGTCGGCAGCAGGATTTTCCTGCCCCACCTTCACCGACTTTGAGAAAATGATGAAGGAAGTAAAGCCCGATACCCTGATTGTAACCACCGTGGATGCGACCCACAGCGAATACATCGTTAAGGGAATGGAGATGGGGGCGAATGTGATCACGGAGAAGCCCATGACCACGGATGAGCAGAAATGCGAGGCCATCCTTCAGGCGGAGAAGAAGACGGGTAAGAATGTTACGGTGACATTCAACTACCGCTATTCCCCACACCGGGCGAAAGTATATGAGCTGCTTCGCGGCGGCGAGATCGGAGATCTTACGTCTGTAGACTTTCATTGGTATCTTGACACGCGGCATGGCGCCGACTATTTCCGTCGCTGGCACCGCCTTAAAGAAAAGGGAGGCACGCTATGGGTGCATAAAGCTACCCACCATTTTGACTTGCTGAACTGGTGGGTTGAATCCGATCCGGAGGAAGTATACGCGACAGGCATGCTTGAATTTTACGGTAAGAACAATGAATTCCGCCACACCCACTGCCGTCCCTGCCCTCATAAGGGCAAATGCAAGTTCTATTTTGACATCACCACCCGGCAGAAGTACATGGACCTGTATGTGGCCCACGAAAAACATGACAACTACCATCGCGACGGCTGTGTTTTCCGGGAAGATGTTAACATATACGACAAGATGGCGGCAACTATCAAGTACGCCAATGGTGTGCACGTGAGCTATTCGCTCACGACCTATTCGCCCTATGAAGGATATCGCATTGCCTTTAATGGCACAAAGGGAAGGATCGATATGTGGATCGAAGAAAGTAATCCCATCGAGGAGAAGAATTACGACGAGATCATGCTCACCAGGAACTTTGGTACGCGTGAATTTATCCGTGTTCCCCATGGCACCAGCGGTCATGGCGGTGGTGACCGGATTCTAAAAGACCGGATCTTCAAGGGCGTCGCCGAAGACCCTTTGAATCAGGCTGCCGGCGTCCGCGACGGTGCGCTCTCGATCCTCATCGGCATAGCAGCCCGCAACAGCTGCGAAACCGGTAAGGCAGTCAGGATCGGCGACCTCACGAGCATCAAGCCGGAAGTGAAGCGTCAGTTTGTGGCGAGGGGATGAGAGCAGTAGGCAGTCTCCAGTCCTCAGTCGCCAATTGTCAGTCATTAACGCCTACTGGAGACTGGAGACTGGCAACTGGCGCTCAAGGCATTCGCCCAAGCCCTTCCCACCGCACATCCCACGTTCCGTCCTTCGGGAAGCCGGGCAGGTCTTCGGGCGAGCCTTCCCAGCCTGCAGCCATCATGGCTACTGCAACGAGCAGGCCGCCGTTGCCCGGAAGGTAAAGGCGAAGGCGCTGGTCCTGGTAGTTGTGTCCGTTGACGAGGTATGTGTTCTTTTGCACGTTCATCAACAATGCATCGATGGCCTTATCCGATTTACCCAGACGCGCGGCCGACATGGCAAGCATAGGGTAGTCCCATCCCCAGGTGGTTTCCCAGTTCCACCGGCTCATGATCTCATCGAAGGTATTCGACATGATCGCGCGATCGATCCTGCCCGACAACGGTAACACACCGTACGCACCCGCGACGACGGGGTGATCTCTACGATATTCATCGTTGGTGTAAGCTTTCATAGCGCCTGACGCAGGAAGATAGTAGCCATCGTGCTGAGGAAGGGGGGCGAGGTTG